>QIEJ01000021.1 GCA_003228585.1 Pseudomonadota bacterium | reverse complement strand
CCGTCTGGAATATAGTCCTGAGTGGCCCACAGTCCTTTGCCGTCGAACTCGAAACCCACCCAGGCTTGAGCCGAAGCAGGAAGGACAATAAAAAAAGAAAACAGAAGAAGCAGAACGATGTGTTGAAAATGTCTCATGTGGAAAGAGTATTCCGGCTCAAGGCCTCGTATCAGAAACAATCCGCCCGTCCCTTAACACAATCAGCCTGCGTGCCCTCTCGATGATCTCGGGATCGTGTGATGAAAAGAGAAAGGTCATTCCCAGTTCCTTGTTGAGCTGTTCCATGAGGTCCATAAGGCCCTGCTCGGTCTGAGAGTCGAGGTTTGCGGTGGGCTCATCAGCCAGGATCAGGTCCGGGTCCGCCGCAAGTGCCCTCGCGATGGCCACCCTCTGTTGCTGGCCTCCCGAAAGTTCGTAGGGTTTTCGTTTCTCCATGCCCTCGAGCCCGACTTTCTTCAGAAGGCCGTAGACCTTTTCCCTTCGGTGATCGTGGTCGACCCCCTTCAGGAGGAGGACGAACTCGGCATTTTCGTAGGCGGTGAGGACGGGGATCAGGTTGTAGAACTGGAAGATGAACCCGATGTGGTTCTTCCTCAGTTCCGATTGCCGGGAACGTGACATGCCGGTGATCTCCGTATCATCGAGCCAGACCTTTCCCGATGAAGGCTTGTCGAGAGCCCCGATAAGATTGAGCAGGGTCGTCTTTCCTGAACCAGAGGGTCCCGCAAGGACAGCGAAATCACCCTTTTCGATCTGCAGGTCGACTCCGTCAAGGGCTTTTACCTCAATCGACCCCTGCTGATAGATCTTCGTGAGTTTTTCAGTCCTGATTATGGGCACTTCGGGCCTCCGGTAAACGGGATTCCAGATTCCATATTCCGGATTCCAAAAAAGGTCAATTCGCAGCAGGTCATGATAAACGGGCCTCCGATATCTGGAATTTGAAATCTGAAATGTGGAATTGAGTAAATCACGGCTTCTCCATCGCCTCCACCGGCTGTGTCCTCGAGGCCTTGATGGCAGGATAGATCCCCATGGTCACGGTGAGCAGGAAGACGATGACGACCAACTGGATCACCCTGTGAGGCCTAAGTTGGGAATACATGATCGGGTCAATGACAGTTCCTGCCAGATCCCATCCCTCGGAGGAGAAAGCGGTCAGGTTTATACCGTGAATGGAAAAATACCAGTTTACTGCCAGGCCCAGCACAAGGCCAAAAGCGATGCCAATGGTGGTGATGAGCGCCGTCTCAAGAAGAACCATCCTCAAAATGGCGTTTGACCCCATTCCGAGAGCTGTGAGAATGCCGATCTCCCGCCTGCGTTCCATTACGGACATGAGAACAGTGTTAAGCACTCCGATGGAGAGAAGGAAAATAATGACCCCGTAGGTCAGGTATCCGAATATGTTATCAATGACCACGTAATCCCGCAGGTCAGGCTGGAGCTCCTGCCAATGATACACCCGGACGGGTCCTTCCGGCAGCAGGGCGGCAACTTCCTCATAAACGCGGTCCTGTTGAAAGGGGTTCTCCAGAAAAACGGCAAGTGATGTGACACCGTTTCCCATGCCCATTGTGTCCTGGAGGGTTTTGATGGGAACGAGACAGATAATTCCGTCAATGGCGGATGACCCGCTCCGGAAGATGCCCGCCACCCGGAGCAGGATGCTTGTGATCTCACCTTCCGCGTCCTGGGTGGTGAGAACGGTCTTTTTCCCCACCGACAGTTTGAGGCGTTTGGCCAGTTTCGCGCCGATGACGATCCTGGTCGAATCCGGTTCAACCAGGAAATCCCCATCTCTCATGCTGTCCCGGAACAACTCCCCCTCCCCGGACAGCCTCGGATCGATGCCCATGAACTGGATGCCCTCGGACCCGGCGGCTGTGGCCAGGATTCCTTCACCCCGTATCCTTGGAAGGACAAGTTTTATGTCCTCGTTTTCCCTCAGAGCGGAAATGATGGGCGCAGGATCCTCAATGTATTTCGAGGGGGAAGGGGCTTCGAGATAGCTTTTGACCTGCACGGTCAGATGCCCCTGGCCGATGCGTACTCCATTCTCGATCATCTGATTGTGGCCGCCGTCCCCCAAACCGATGGAGAAAAGGGACAGGGCGACACCGAGAGCTATCCCCACCGTGCTGATGAGCGTTCTGCGGAAATGACGCTTCAGATTCCTGAAGGCCAGGCGGGCTACCATCACCGCCCCCTCCCTATGGCGTCTGCCGGTGTGATCCGCATGGCCCTGAAAAGGGGATAGAGGGTCGCCGCAAAGGAGATGATGATCATGACAATTACTGAATCGACGACGGTGGACGTAGTCAGGGTCGCTCGAAAATGGGTCTCGAAAGCAACTCCGGCGAAGGCGAAACTCCCTCCTGTATTGGTCAGATCCCACCCGTATTTCTCCAGGTAGGTTGACCAGAGAGAACCGGCGGTGCCCCCGGCGACGGCGGAAAGAAGAGTCAGAAAAAGAGTTTCCAGGAGCACAAGCATCGCAACAGGGCCGGGCCCGAGGCCGAGGGCCCTCATCACACCGATCTCACGGGTTCTTTCGAACAGGGACATGAGTTGGGTGTTCATGATCCCCAGGGAGGCGACGGCGAAAATAATGGTCAGAACAATAAGGGTGCTCGTGTCGCTCAATCTAAGGTACTCGTTCAACTCCGGAAACAGTTCCTTCCAGTTCTTTACATCGACACCCATGGGATCCAGGGATCGGCGGATGATCGCGGTACTCTCCTCCAGCCTGTTGGGATCATCAAGGCGGATGGCTATCTCGTGGACCCGTCCCTGCAGGTAGACGAGATCATCGAGATCCTTCCTGTGCATGAGGACGCCGCCCCGGTCAAGGGCCTCTCCGACACTTTTAAGAATCCCCGAAACCGTGTAGAGGGCGTTTCCCATGGAGCCGTCGGCTGCCTGGGTGAGGATGATGACCTCATCGCCGGGTTCTACAGCAAGCTTCCTGGCAAGGTTCAAGCCAAGGACAACACCTCCGGAAGGGTCCGGATCGAGAAAGTCTCCCTTTTCCAGATGAAGATGAAGCTCCGTAACTTCGCTCTCGAGCTCCGGGTCGATCCCCCACAGCATGCTCCCCGTTGATTGTGGTCCCGAACTGATAAGAGCAGTGGCAAAAGACCTCGGGGCCGCGTGTCCTACCCCGGTTTCCGCTATTGTCTCGAGCATCTTCACAGGTTCGCTCATGGTATCGTAGAGGGAACGCTCCTCGAGGTAGTCAACCTGGTGAACCTGAATATGACCTGCACCGAGGATGGTGGCGAAGCGGACCATCTGGTCCACCATTCCGTTCATGAGGGCGTAGAACACGATCATCATGGTCAGGCCAAAGGACATGGAGAACATGGTGATGAATGTCCTGCGTGGGTTCCTCCACAGGTTTCGCCATGCGATCCTCACGAGGGTCATTGAATGAGGTCCCTGCGGGAGAGGTTCCGTATCGAGAAGAAATCCTCCGTGAGGTCAAGGCCAAACTCCATGTCCGTATAGCGGATCACCGTTTTTTCGTCGGGTTTATCTGCCGGCACCAGGGTCATAAGCGTGGGAATTTTCCTGCCTCCCATTTCCCTGATGTCGGACAGGGCCATGGAGCGGGCAAGATTTCCATCCTCGTCGAAATAGTCAGCTCTCAAAGGCAGCAGGTCTTCACTTTGCACAATATAATCGATCCTGCCCCAGACCACAGGCGCCTCCGGCTTGGGTGTCAAAGTCAACTCGTAGATTTCGATTCCATCTCTCTTTCCCTCGAAGGTGACCTCGATGTCGTAATCCTCGGACATCCTGCTCTCCTTGACAAGGTCGTCATTGGTGAAGTGGCTGCCCATCCATCCGGCCATCATCATGGATGAAGGGATCTTGATGACCCTGTTGACGCGGGGAAGATAGTTCCAGATCTCCTTTCCGGCCTTTAGAGTGGCCGTACCCCTTTCTCTGGGTGGATAGGTGATGCCCAGAAGGGAGTAATCTTTTCCCAGGGACCACGCCTTGATCTTCAGGGAGCGCTTCCAGTTTTGGGTTTCGATCTCCATGGTCATTTCCGCGAAGCTGGAATCCCCGCGCCACAGGTCGTCGACCCTCTCCATGATCTCCTGGGCGGTTATGGCCTGTACCCGTCCCGGAAGGAGGAAAACCAGCAAAGCAGCAGTAGTCATTAATACTGAGAATCGACCTCTTTCCACTTTAACCCTTCCACTTTCCACAATGGTTTCTCTCTTTCCACCCTGCCCTGAGCTTGCCGAAGGGTTTTCACCGTCCACTACAATTTCCCCTTTTCCCTTAATTCACACATCATATCTCAACAGAGGGGGGTTGTCTTCAACGAGGTGAGTGTTAAAAAACAACACAAGGTTGTTATTAAGCTACGCCTCGTGTGTGATTCCCTGGTCACCGTAAAAGCTGAAAAAGGTGTAACATACCGAAATATAATGGTATTTTCCGCAAGCGGAACTTGTCAAGTTTTGGTATAAATATTGCAAAAAGCTTCGCTTTTCCGTTTTTATTACCCATTTTCATGAGAAAGGAGATCGAGATGAATCTTAGACGGCCCAACGCGAACTCCGCGACGGGAACATTCAACCGATCGAGAAGCGTTGTCCCCATGTCCGGCCTGTGCACGGACTGTCTGGACGGATGTCGTGGCGGGTGCGAGGTTTGGCTGGCATCCTTCAGGGGACGAGAGGTGATCTATCCGGGGCCTTATGGGCAGACGACCCAGGGGGCCGACAAGAACTACCCTCTCGATTATTCTCATCTGAATATCCACGGCTACGCGGTGGGAGCAGAGGGAATGGCCAACGGACTTAAGCCAGATCCCGACGACGCTATCTTCCCCAACGTTGACGTTGAGACCGAGTACGGTTGGACGAAGAAGGTTAAGCTCAAGGTCCCCATTTTCACGGGGGCTCTGGGATCCACGGATATTGCCCGGATCAACTGGGAACACTTCTCTGTGGGAGCTGCCATTTCGGGAATCACCCTGGTCTGTGGTGAGAACGTTTGCGGTATCGATCCCGAATTGGAACTGGACGGAAACGGCAAAGTTAAAAAATCCCCTGAGATGGACCGCAGGATCACCACCTATAACCGGTTTCATGAGGGTTACGGTGAAATCCTCGTACAGATGAACGTGGAAGACACCAGACTCGGTGTTGCCGAGTATGTCCTCGAGAAGCACGGCCTGAAAACCATCGAGCTGAAGTGGGGACAGGGCGCCAAGTGTATCGGCGGCGAGATCAAGGTCAAAACCATTGAGAGAGCGAGGGAACTGAAGAGAAGAGGATATGTCGTAACCCCTGATCCAACCGTCAGAGAGGTGGAACTGGGTTACGAGGATGGAGCGATCACAGAGTTCGAGCGTCACTCACGCCTGGGATTCGTGACCCGGGACGGCTTTATGGAGGAAGTGGAGAGGCTGCGCAAGCTTGGCTTCGAGAGGATCACTCTGAAGACAGGCGCCTACTCCATGGTGGAACTGGCAATGGCCATGCGGTTCTGCGCGGAAGCCGAGATCGATCTTCTCACCATTGACGGCGCCCCCGGCGGGACAGGGATGAGCCCCTGGCCCATGATGAACGAGTGGGGCATCCCCACCCTGTATCTCCAGTCCCTGGCCTGTGAGTTTGCTGATAAGCTGATAGCCAAAGGACTGCGGGTGCCCGATCTGGCCATGGCTGGCGGCTTTGCCCATGAACCTGACATCTATAAGGTTATCGCTCTTGGAGCTCCCTACTTCAAGGCGGTGTGCATGGGACGCGCCCTCATGATCCCCGGCATGCTGGGCAAGAACATGGAGACGTGGCTCAAGGATGGCGACCTGCCCAAGACAGTCGCCAAGTACGGCACCACCGTTGAGGAGATATTCCTCAATTACGAGGAGATCAAGGAAAAGTACGGCAGCGATTTCAAGGACATTCCGTTGGGAGCTATCGCCCTGTTCACCTTCGCCAGGAAGACCAAGGTCGGCCTGCAGCAGCTTATGGCTGGAAGCAGGAGGTTCAGCCTGCCGGCCATCTCCAGGATAGACCTCATGTCTCTGACCGAGGAGTGCGCCAGGGTTACCGGCATTCCACACGTTATGGATAGTTACCGCGAGGAAGCTGAAAAGATCCTGGAAGGCTAGCGGTTTCAGCGTAAAGTTAATCTGACAATGGGCCGGTTGTTTCTGATGCAGCCGGCCCGTTTTTTTGATAAGCTCTGTCAGGTTCCAGGAATCAGGGATCGAATAATGAGTAGTCATCGCGAGTGACCCGCGCAGTCATTGCGAATTGTCTGGCTTGTGAAGCAATCTCATTATGCCGGGACTGCCTTAGTCGCTAAACGCTTCGTATTGACATATGATCTCGACCATCTGATTGCCGCGTCGTCACGCCCATCACGCCACAGGCGTGATGACTCCTCGCAGTGACTGCGCTCTGTTTTGGATTTTGGATCTTGGATCTTGGATGATGCCGGGCTCGTTCACGGGTTCATTTACGTTCACGTTCACGGATTCAGACACTCGGGACACAAACAAAGGAACTCCATGACTCAATTCTTCCGTCGTCTTACAATTATCTTCTCCGCCGGCGCTTTCGGTGGCCTGATCAACAGTCTTGCCCTGTGGGCTCTGGGAGAACTGAAGATCACGGCTGCCATGGGTGTCAAGATCGCTCCCAACATCACCCCGGTGTGGCTCTATCCCAGGATCGTCTGGGGAGGGTTGTGGGGGGTCCTGTTTCTCATTCCCCTGTTTCGCGGTTCCTCCTTCAAGCGGGGGGTCCTTTTCAGCCTCGGGCCGACCCTGGTCCAGCTGCTTGTCGTTTTTCCCCAGAAGGCACACAAGGGACTCCTGGGCCTGGACCTGGGAGCCATGACCCCGGTGGTGGTCATTGTCCTCAACGCCGTTTGGGGTATCACGGCGGCCTTGTGGTTACGGGGGATCGGAGAAGAGTAAAATTCACAGTCGTGTCCATCTGCACAGCGTCCGATCCATCCTCTCCACCACTTCGTACAGAATGACGCCCAACAACCCCATCCCGAGGATGCCGGCATACATCTCCTGGTAATCCAGCCGGCTCCAGGCGTCCAGGATAAAAAACCCGAGACCGCTGCTCGTTGCGAAGGACTCGACGAAGAAAAGAACGGCTATGGCTGTCCCGATACCGATCCTCAATGAGGTAAGGATCTTCGGTAGAACCGCGGGGATGACCAGATGGATGGCTTTCTGCCTTCTGTTGGCACCGAGTGATCTCATGGATAGAATGTGTGCCCGGGGGATCTCCCGAGCTGCATCCCTGGTTGTGACGAGAATCTGAAAAAAGAGGATGAAACTGATGAGGAAAACCTTGGATAAATCCCCAATTCCAAACAAAAGGAGTACAAGTGGAAGAAAGGCGATCTTGGGCACTGGATAGGTCAGATATACGAAGGGCGACAACAGCTCATCGACTTTTCGTGATCGACCCATATAGATACCGAGGGGAACAGCACAGGCAAGTGCAATGACAAGACTCAGGATGACCCTGAGAGCCGAGGTGAGAAAATGCCCCATAAGCGGACCTCTCATGGCCTTGATGAAGGATACGAGTACCAGGAATGGGCCAGGGAGGGCATCCGTCCTCAAGGCGGCCGCGGCTAACTGCCAAAGGACAAGAATGACCCCAAGAGAGATGATGTAGGGGCTGATGGAAAAACTTTTCCGGTTCACGCTGCTCCTTCCAGGGCCCCTCTGACCTCGAGACAGGTTCTGTGGAATTTCTCTGTAAGTCGGTAAGCCGCACTTCCTGCATCCGGGTTGTCCATACGGTGAACGATCCGGCCTGGCCTGGGTGACAGGACCAGAATCCGGGATCCGAGAAAGACGGCCTCCTCAATGCTGTGTGTTACCATAACGAAGGTGAATCTGCGTTCGATCCAGATCCTGAGAAGAAGGTTCTGAAGAGTTTCTCGAGTCATTGCATCCAGGGCGGAAAAGGGTTCGTCCATAAGAAGCAGATCCGGGCCGGTTGCCAGGGATCTGGCTATGGCAACTCTCTGTCTCTGTCCTCCGGATAGCTGGGATGGATAGCTGTCCTTGACATCCCATATACCCAGTTCCTCCATGAGAGACCGGGCTATGGTGAGGCGTTCTTCCCGAGGTGTGCCCCGGACTGTGAGACCAAGGACCGCGTTGGCATAGGCGTTCTTCCAGGGGAACAGGCCATGCTGCTGAAGAATGAGGCTTGTTTCCCGCCTGGTTTCCTGCAGGGATCTCCCTGCCACCCTGACAGTACCGGTAGTTGGCCTGAGCAGGCCGGACAGGAGATGGAGAAGGCTCGTTTTCCCACATCCCGTAGGTCCTATCACGACGCATGATCTTCCCTCGGGTACATTCAGGTCGATATTCTCAAGCGCCGGGTGTGTGCCGGCATCGGTTTGATAGGTGACGCTGATTCCAGAGGCCTGGATCACTTAAGGGGTGACCTTCCCGTCAGGCTGTCGAAGGTCACGGACTCATTGAGCAGGTCCTTTCTCTGAGCCCACTGGATCACACGGTCAATGGAATCTCGATCGGGAAGCTGGGCTTTCGGGAAATGATCCACAGGATAGGTGGAAGAGATGGGTTTGGGAAGCCGGGCCCTCTCCACAAGGATCTGCCGGTAGCTGTCTGGAGCCCGGTTGATGCTGTCCACGTGACTGTCGTAAACCCTGTACATCTGTTTGATCTGACTGCCCTTTTCTTTCAGGGCTTTTCCCGTGAACAGAAGGACGACCTGGGATATGTTTTCACCGCTGGTGTCATCGATAATCAGTTTCGCGCCCTTACTCTGAGCAAAGTACGCAAGTGGATCCGGCAGGGTTGCGGCTTCGATCTGCCCCGCAATGAGCATCTGAAACCGGACGGGGATCTTCCTGATCTCCACCTTGGCGATCTCTCTCTCAGTCAATCCGGCTCCAGCGAGAAGAGAATCGGTGACATACTCGATAATGGTGTTGCTCGAAATGCCTATTGGAACTCCCCTGAGATCCTGTGGTGACTTTACCGAGGATCCGGGAGCAGCGAGAATAGCGAAACGACCTTCCGTTGGATCAGAACCGAGAATGAGGCTCGACAGGACCACGTCCATACCTCGACCGGCCATAATGGCTGATGCAAGAGGATCTGTGATGCATCCATCCAGCTGCCCCCCCTGAAGTGCCGCATCACGTTCCAGGGCGCTGTTAAAGACAATAATCTCCAGATTCTCCGGTTTTCCCTCTTTCTCCATCAGGATAAAAGGAAGAGCCTCCACGATGGGCAGGATTCCTATTTTCAGGTGTTCCTGGGCAATGCCGGGTGGCGCCGGGATGAGAAAAAGTGCTACAGCAAAGCTGATAAATATGGTTTTTATTACCATCTGTATTCTCCTGGGACCCATTCTACTCATGGATGGGGGTCTGTCAACGGACGTCAACGGTAAGGTCTTCGCTGATGATGTTTCCATTGCCGGATTTTATGTCCAGGGTAACCCTTCGAACCACTCCCAATGTTTCGTTTTTCAGCGTGAACGTTCTCTTTCCCACCGGCACATCAGATACGAGGGCCGGGGTGTAATCCACAAGGTTTCCCCGGTAGTAAACCCCGGCCCAGGGTTTTGCGCCGATTCTCACGCTGGCTGTGGGTAAAGGGATCAGATTGATCTTTGTCTCAGCTGATCCCATAGCCGGGCTCAACTTGCGTGTAACGGGTGCGTATCCATAAAGACTCGCTTCAATTTCCAGGGTTTTTCCATCCGTGCCCGGGGATGCGCTTACCGGAGATATACCCATGTCCCGGCCGTTGACGGTGATCCGGGCCCCCGGAGGTGTTGTCCGGATGACGATGGGTTCAGCACTCACCTGTGCCGAGGTCTCCACTGGTGGTGCCGGAGCCTTTACTACATTCTGAGGTTCGGAAACCTCGGGAGAAGAGAATTTTTTCGTTCCGGAAAGACTTGTAATGAGCCAGATTGAGATGATGACCATCAGACCCGCAGCCACTGCAATTGGACTCAGCCTGGGTTTTGGTCTGGGGAGCGTCGCTGCCGTTGTCGATACGCTCTGCTCGTGAAGAAGCTCCTTCTTTTGTTCGGAAACCCTCCGCCCAAGATTTATGTCTGAAAGCGGCTCCAGAAACGGCTCAAAACCCGCTGCGATCTCATGGGCGCTTGACGGTCTGTAATCCGGATGAACATGGAGAATTCTCTTCACCAGCGCCCTTGCCTCTTCAGGTATCCCTGCAGAATCGGGAATGGGAGGATAGTCCGCCTCCTGAACAGCCTTGAGTGTTGCAGCGTCACTACCTCTGGTGAAGGGATGTTCTCCTGTCAGGAGTTGGTACGAAATGGTTCCAAAGGAGAAAAGATCGGAACGGTTGTCCAGGAACCCCCCCTCCACCTGTTCAGGGGACATATAGGAAAGTTTACCTTTGAAGCCGGTTGTCCTTGTCGCATCGGCTTTTACAGCCCTGGCTATTCCGAAATCAGCGATCTTGATCTCACCTTCAGTGGAAATAAGGATATTGTGTGGGCTCAGATCGCGATGGATGATACCGTCCGGTGCATCCTTGACTTTTCTGTCGTGAGCATAGGCAAGCCCCCTGGAGATCCGGTAGAGTATGGAGATTGACTCTGCCAGAGGCAACCTCTGTCCCCTGGAGATACAGCGAAGGAGTTTCCTCAGATCCATACCTCTGACGTATTCCATGACAATGTAGTCAGTTTCGTCAAGGGTGCCGTAGTCCTGGATTGCTACGATGTTGGGATGGTCAAGCAGCGAGGCCAGATGAGCTTCCCGGGAGAACAGCTCCCTGAAGGAATCCTCACGGGATAGATGGGGAAGGATCAGCTTGATAGCTATTTCCCGGGAGAAGTATTTCGCGTTTTCACCCCGGGCGAAGAGCTTTTGCCCCTCCATCCGGGCTCTGAAAACCTCGGCCATTCCACCCGATCCGATCCGTTCGAGGAGAATGTATTGTCCAAACCGTCTTTCCATGGAATTAAATTAGCATAATCCGGGCCAGCAGTGTTAGGGGAACACCAATTCCAGATTCAAAATTCCAGATTTATTAAGAATATACCTTCGGTTGACTTTCCATTTCCGTAACTGTACCTTTGCCAGCCTGTGAAAAAGACTCTGAGATCTAACTGTTTGGGAATGTTTTCTAAAGGTCCCCCCCAAAATGAGGTTTTAAGGTGCGGGAGAATGGGTGAGATGCAAGGCCGCAGGGAAGAGGAAACCGGAGTCGTATATGTAATACGCCGAGGATTTCCGATAACTGAGAACGTAGCAGATTGCCCGTTATCGCGCACCGCATAAAGAGATGATCGATTTACATACGCACAGCACCGCTTCCGACGGCACCATGACTCCCACAGAACTGGTCCGCCATGCCAAAGAGAGAGGGGTCGAGGTCCTGTCCCTGACGGACCATGACACTCTTTCCGGTCTGGAGGAGGCTGTCGAGGAAGCTGAGCGTCTTGGTATCGGATTCATCCCGGGCATCGAGATCAGCGCCGAGTTCGAGCCGGGCACTCTCCACATCCTTGGTTATTACGTGAACCCTTCCGATGCACCCCTGGAAGAAAGACTGACCTGGTTAAGAGAGGGAAGGGACAATCGGAACGTCGTCATACTGCAGAAACTCTCCTCCCTCGGATATTCATTGAAACTGGAGGACGTCCTGGTATTCGCCCGGGGTGAAAGCGTCGGGCGCCCCCACATTGCTGATGCCATGGTAGCCAAAGGTTATGTCGTTGACAGGGAGCAGGCCTTTGACAGATTTCTGGCCAAAGGCGGGCCTGCTTATGCCGACAAGGAGAGGATGACTGCCGGGAACGCGATCTCCCTGATAAGGAAAGCTGGGGGGTTGTCTGTGCTGGCTCACCCGCAGTGGCTGGGACTGGAAAGGCGGGCTCTTTCCTCCTTTGTTCATGATCTGAGTAAGATGGGACTGGCCGGTATTGAGGCGTACTATTACAGCCACTCGTACGATGAAACCCGATTCTATGAAATACTGGCAAAGGAACAGGGTCTGCTTGTAACGGGCGGCACCGATTTTCACGGACCAGGTGGTCTCAAAGGTACCGAGATCGGAAAAGGCACAGGCAAGATGTATGTATCCAGGGAAGTGGCCGACCGGCTCAATGAAGCCTGGATGGAGATGTCCCGTAAATAGACGCGAGGGGGAGATGGGGCGATTTCAGGTATGGGTGTAGGGGTGTATGGGCGTGACTCGCGATGACACCGCTTTCTTTTGGATCTTGGATTAACGCGAGACTGAAAACACCGCAACCCATTGACATTAAGGAAAATAGGACCTAGATTCCATTTGGAGACAATTTTCAGACAACTTTGATGATTTCGCAAAAAGTCCCGTTTGGACTTTTTGCGACGCTGTCAACTTTTGATATCCAAGGAGTAAAACATGCCTACATATGAGTACCGCTGTGATGAATGTGGAAATGAGTTTGAAGCCACACAGAAGATCACCGATGATCCGCTGAAGTCATGTTCCAAGTGTGGAGGACAAATACAGCGTCTGATCGGCGCAACTAACTTTATCCTGAAGGGTAACGGGTGGTACAAGTCCGATTACGGTACCCCGTCGAGTGGTGGCAGCGAGAAGCCCGCGAGTTGTCCCGAAGAGAAAACCGGACCCCAGTGCGGGGCCTGTCCCGCCAACACTGACTAGACCCTCCGGAATACCGTGTGACCGCCAAGAGGAAAAAACAAAGGCTCGGAAAGGGTACCTCGACGGTTAAATTCCACGCCGGCGGTTACAAAAAACATCTCAGGCTCGCTTTATTCTTACTCTTCTCGGTGATCGGTTTTGGGGTCCTCGGTTTCATGGTTCTCGAGAGGTGGAATTTTCTCGATGCCCTCTACATGACCATCCTGACCGTTTCAACTGTCGGATACCAGGAGGTTTTTCCTCTTTCATCCCAAGGAAAAATCTTCGCTGTCTTTTTAATCATCACCGGTGTGGGTTCGGCGGGCTTCGCCATCAGAACGGCAGGACACATCATGCTGGAGAACCGGCTTAGCGCCGTATTCGGGAGGAGAGTCATGAAATCGATCCAGAAGCTGCGTGACCATTATATCATTTGCGGCTTCGGCAGGATGGGTCGCGTCATCTGCCAGGAACTTCAGGAGATGGGTTACCCCTATGTTGTCGTTGATAACGGAGCCGATGCGATCGAGGAACTGGAAAGACTCGGCTATCTGTATATCAGGGGAGATGCCACGGCCGATGATGTTCTGGTTGACGCTGGTATCGAGCGGGCCAAGGGCGTTGTGTGTGTCGTGACCAACGATTCGGAGAACGTGTTCATCACTCTCACCGCCAGGGGATTGAATCCCAGGCTGAATATTGTTTCCCGTGCGGCCAGTCCGGAGTCAGTCCAGAAGCTCATCCGGGCGGGTGCCAACAGGGTTGTATCACCGTATTACCTTGGAGGATTCCGAATTGCCCAAAGCTTGTTGAGTCCCACAGTTCTCGATTTTCTGGAGACCATTGTCCACGACAAGGATATGGAGCTCCGACTCGATGAGGCCGAGATCGCCCTCGGATCTCCCCTTGATGGCGTCAACGTTGCGTCATCCGGTCTTCGTAAGGATCTGAACCTCATCATTCTTGCTATCAAAGGCGCTACCGGCGCCATGGCGTTCAACCCTTCCTTCGAAACCGAGATAAAGGCCGGCGACACGCTCGTCGTACTTGGTCACAGGCCCGAGCTGGAAAAGTTCAAGATGATCGCCCAGAAAACGTAATCCATGGACAGAGAGCTTTTTGGCCGCGCTTCACTCAGCAATATCGAGGACGATCTGATTTTTCTTGAGAGTCACTGCCTTCTCCCCGAGGTTTATCTGCCGGGAGAGATCCTCGATTCCGTTGGGGAGAACGATCTTGCTCCTCTCATCAAATGGAGGGAAAATGGCAAGGATGTTTCCCTTCATGCCCCGTTCGTGGACCTGTCCCCCGGTGGTCTGGACCCGCGCGTTCTGGAGGTTACGAAACTACGCTTTTCCCAGGTCAGGGATATCGCTGAGATCATTCGGCCCCGGCATGTCGTTTTTCATCCAGGTTACGACAGATGGCGGTACGGATACCGGAAGGACCTCTGGCTGAACAACAGTATGGATATATGGTCTGAAGTCGTAGATTGGGGCGACAAACTGGGTTCGAGAATCCTGCTGGAGAATGTCTTCGACGTTGTGCCGGATCATCTCGTCAAACTCAGGGAGAAGATCGGTCAATCCCTGGGTTTCTGTTTTGATACCGGACACTTTCTTCTCTTCTCCGATCTCTCACTGGATGGGTGGTTGTCGGCAATAGGTGAGTCTCTGGCGGAACTCCACCTTCATGACAACTTCGGGGACAGGGATTCTCATCTACCTATTGGAGATGGGATATTTGATTTTCCAGGCCTTTTGTCCTATCTGGACGATGAAGGCATGCTTCCCCTGATCGTGCTGGAGCACCATTCCAGGGAGGAAACACTTCTTTCTTTAAAGAAAATGAGACGGTATCTTGAAGACCAGAGAAAAAACAAGGATCAGGGTCGATGACCTGCTCACCATCGTAGAAAAGCCGTCGCGTTACCTTGGCCTGGAGATAAACTCTGTCCATAAACCATCCAGCGAGGTTCAGCTTCGGGCAGTCCTCGCATTCCCTGATCTTTATGAAGTCGGGATGTCCCATCTCGGCACCCAGATACTGTACGGGCTTGGGAACGAACAGCAGGGTGTCCAGGTCGAGAGAGTGTTTCTCCCGCATACGGACATGCTCCAGGTCCTTAAGGATAGAGGAATCCCTCTCTTCTCTCTGGAGAGCCGTACCGCCCTTTTTGATTGCGATCTGATCGGCATTACCCTCCAGTCCGAACTGACCTACACCAACGTTCTGACAATTCTGGACGCAGCGCAGATTCCACTCAAATCATCACATAGATCTGAAGACATGCCTCTGGTGGTAGCCGGTGGTCCGTGCGCTTTTAACCCGGAACCTTTGTGGGAGTTTTTCGATCTCTTTATCCTTGGCGACGGGGAGGAAGTGTGGCCGGCCATGCTGGATGTGCTCAAAGGGATCAGGACCAGTGGCGGATCACGCAGTGATATGCTCGCCGCCGCCAGGGAAGTCCCGGGTGCTTACGATCCCACGGCTTTTAAGATCCATTACAGGGACAACGCGACGGTGGATCGGGTGGAACCGCAGGATGCAGGCGGCGGGACCGTTAAAGCCCTGTGCATGGACCTTGACCGGGATATCCCGGTCAGCTCTTTCATGGTCCCTTTCGTTCAACCGGTCCATGATCGGATCAGTGTCGAGGCGGCCAGAGGGTGTACTCGGGGATGCCGCTTTTGCCACGCCGGGATGGTCTATCGTCCGGTCAGGGAACGATCACAGAGGGCTGTGATGAATGCTGCCGCAAGGGCTCTGGAGGTAACCGGTTATGAGGATCTTTCCCTGACGGCTTTGAGCATAGGTGATTATGGTCCCCTCGACGAGGTTCTCGGGGCACTCATGGACAGATATGAGGATGACCGGATCTCCATGTCTCTCCCATCGATGAGGATCGGTGGGTTGACCCCGGAGGTTGCCAGGCAGATCAGGAGGGTGCGAAAGACCGGGTTCACAATAGCGCCGGAGGCCGGCACTCAGCGGCTCAGAAAGGTGGTCAACAAGGATTTTACAGACGAAGAGATCATAGAGACCGCTGGATGGGTGTTTGGGCATGGATGGGACGCGGTTAAACTCTACTTTATGATCGGCCTGCCGACAGAAACTCTGGATGATCTGGAAGGTATTGTGGCTCTTGTCGGGAAGGTGGCGGCGCTGTGCCCGGACAGGGGGCATGTAACGGTCAATGTGTCACCTTTTGTTCCCAAACCCCACACACCATTCCAGTGGGCTGGCCAGGACCCTGAAAGGGTCCTGAAAGAAAAACTGGACTATCTTCGCTCCAGATTAAAAGGCAAAAAGACCCAGGTGCGATGGGGCAGGACAGATCAGGCTCTACTCGAGGCAGTTCTGGCCAGGGGTGACAGAAAGGTGGCTCAGGTGGTTGAAGCTGCCTGGCGGCATGGGGCCAGATTGGACGGTTGGAACGAGCATTTTGAATGGAAAACATGGCTGGAGGCCTTCAGGGAGTGTGGCCTGGACCCCGTGTGGTACGCAGAAAGAGTGAGAGATGAGGATGAGATTTTCCCCTGGGATCACATCTCAAGTGGAGTGACAAGGGAATTTCTTCATAGGGAATATCGACGTGGTCTGGAGGGGGAAGTAACCGGAGACTGCAGGGAGGTCGGATGCCGAACCTGCGGGGCCTGTTTGCCCGGACAATCCCTGAACATGCCGTCTCTCCGGGACCCGGATGTCAGGGAAAAACCGGAGTTGTCAGGGACAGATGTTTCTCTGGACGTTGAAAAGAGCCTGAGAAGAATTCGTGTTGTGTTTAAAAAAACCGGAGACATGAGGTTTCTGGGTCATTTGGAAACCATGCGCGCTCTGGAACGAGCCGCGAGGAGGGCGCGAATCCCGCTTGCATTTTCAGGCGGTTTCCACCCCAAGCCGAAGATCACCTTTGCTCTCGCCCTGCCCATGGGGGTAGAAGGGGAAGCTGAGTGGGCGGACTTTGAACTTCTGGAGAGTTGGTTTCCTGAGAAACTTATGGAGTGTATGAACCAGAATCTGCCAACGGGTCTTGAGATTCTCAGGGCATGGAAGGCCCCATATGAGGGTCAGGCCCTGAATGCCAGGGTGGCAATGATGGATTATCGTGCCTGGTTTTCTGATCCTGTGAAGGATCTCAAGAAGAAAGTCAGGTATCTCCTCGAAAGCGAAGAGGTTCCGGTGGTTCGTAAGAAGAAAGGAAAGGTCCGGACTATTAACCTGAAGGATTACCTGGTTGAGATGGAAGCGGTTGGTGATCGCACCGTAATATTTGCTCTCGCTCTCCTCGGGGAAGGCGGCAGTGTCAGGCCGAACGAAGTTATTACAGCGATCCTTGGAGGTGGGAAGAGTCCCGCTCCGGAGTCGCGGATTTCGAGAACCGGGATACGATTTTCTGTGGTTCCGGAGAAGTCCGGAGGAAGGCCTGGTTTATCCCGTCTATGGGATTAGGGGACATGTCCCGGGTCCCGGGTCCCGGGTGTCTGAATCCGTAAACGTAAACGAGCCCGTGTTTGTCAAATATTCAATTCCAGATTCAGGTTCCTTATCCAATATCCAAGATCCAAAATCCAAAAAAGGGCGCAGTCATTGCGAGGAACGACGAAGGAGTGACGCGGCAATCCCAGATGGTCGAGACCATATATCAATACGAGGCGTTTAGCGACTAAGGCAGTCCCGGCATAATGAGATTGCTTCACAAGCCAGACAATTCGCAATGACTGCGCGGGTCACTCGCGATGACAACCGGTTGTTTCAATCACCTCGACACCTCGTTACTTCGATACCTCGATACAGTTACCCCACCTGATCCCTGAACCTGTCCTCTGAAAAGATTTCCTTGGACGTATTCGCATGAAATTGTTAGTGTATCGAACAATCTAAAATGAATACGCACTAGCGTATTGAAAATATGATGTCTGTTCGGCGGTGCGAAATTCCGCTGTGCCGGGCGAGGGTTTGCGGTTGTTCATGGGGGTCATTGGGGTTAAAAACTTACGCTACAGGCGTACGTTCGTACGTCGCATCCCTCTTTCAGTGGAACAGGTGGAAGCCTGACATACCGGTTGGCGGCCGTTTCCGGACAGGAAAGATTCGGAAAGGTTGAACTACAATGGGATTGGAAATTGTGGTCAATGCCAGTGAGTTCGAAACTCGTGTGGCATTGATTGAAAATCGGCAGGTCCTGGAGATTTCTATAGACCGGGCCAAGGATAGAGGGATCTCAGGGAATATCTACAAGGGCCTGGTGATCAGGGTCCTGCCTGGGATGCAGGCGGCATTTGTCGAAATCGGACAGGAAAGAGCGGCCTTTTTACATGCTTCCGATATCGTTCTTGACCTGGGGGAATATGCGGAGATGCTCGGGGCGGAAGACATTGAGGAGAACGGCGGAATTACGATGATGACTGCCTCAGGGCACGCTATTGAGGATCTGCTCAAGGAAGGCCAGGAGATTCTTGTCCAGGTGACCAAGGAATCCATGGGCACCAAGGGCGCGCGTGTAACAGCATATGTCACCTTGCCTGGCCGGCTCCTCGTTCTCATGCCCACTCTTATCAAAGTAGGAGTTTCCAGGAGAATTCATAATTCCGAGGAACGGGCACGGCTCAGGGGGATTGTGAAGTCTCTCAAGCCGAACGGGGTGGGATTCATCATCAGAACAGCTGCGGAAGGAGCTTCTGAGAAAGAGATCAAACAGGACATGGATTTTCTCGTTCGTCTCTGGGAAACCATAGGAAAAAGGAAACCCCGGACGAAGGCGCCGAACCTCCTCTATGCGGAACTTGACCTGACCTACAGGGTCCTTCGCGATCTTTACGGTTCGGACATTGAGTCTGTTTATGTCGATTCCAAGGATGAATACAAGAAGGTCCTTGAGTTCACCAAGAAGTTTACTCCGAATCTGCGGCAGGCTATTCAGTTCTACGAGGGGGAAAGTCCGATTTTTGAGTCATTTGGTGTGGAACTTGAGATCAACAGGGCCCTGGGGAAGAAGATCTGGCTCAAATCGGGTGGTTATATCGTTATCGATCAGACAGAGGCTTTAACGGCAATTGATGTCAACACCGGCAGATTTGTGGGAAAAAGAAACCTCGAAGAGACCATCGTCAAGACCAACCTGGAGGCAGTTCAGGAGGTTGTTTATCAACTCCGGCTTCGCAACATTGGAGGTCTGATCATTATCGATTTTATCGATATGGAGAAATATGCCAACCGGAAGAAGGTTTTCGCTGCTCTTGAGGAAGCGTTACAGAATGATCGTACCAAGACCACCATCCTCCAGATCTCGGAACTTGGACTTGTAGAGATGACCCGAAAGAGGACCCGGGACAACCTGGCCGCAGTTTTGACCGAACCATGTCCTTACTGTGAGGGGAAGGGTTCCATTAAATCATTGAGAACCATTGTTTACGATATTTTCCGCGAGGTGCGCCGGGAGGCCCCCACCCTTGACGGGAAAAGGGTCGTCATCATGGTGCATCCCAAGGTGGCGGATTTGCTTTACGAGGAAGAAAGGGAATATCTGGAAGGTCTTGAGAAGAAGATGAAGAAGAAGTTTGTCGTAAAGACTGATTATAATATGCATCAGGAGCAGTACCAGATCATGGGTCTTTGAGGTG
>QIEJ01000129.1 GCA_003228585.1 Pseudomonadota bacterium | reverse complement strand
GATCCTGTCCGGATGGTGGAAAAAGGTGGAAGCGGCGGCTGAACGTTCAGCAGAGGTGTCCGTGAACTTGTAGGAATCCTCAACCGATATGTGCTCGAGGCCCTCCATCTCGAGGATCCGGTCCGTGAAGACATTGACCTTGTTATCCCCCTTCTCCAGGTTGAGTTTTCCCTGCTGCATGGCAGCGTAGGGAATAGCGTTGACCAGGTCCCGGGTTGTTATGCCCGGCTGAAGCTCACCCTTGAACCTGACCAGGACCGATTCGGGCATGTCCAGGGGAAAATATCCCTGGCTGGCGGCAAAGGCCACCAGGTCCGAGCCGGCGGGGAAACTGATCCCGATGGGGAATCTCGTGTGGCTGTCACCTCCGGTACCGATGAAATAAGGCAGAAGAAGCCGGTTTCCGTTTGTGTGGATGATTCCGTCACCGGGACAAAGGGCAATGCCTCCCAGCCGGTCCACGAAAGCCGCCAGCGTAGTCTGCATGCTGGCGTCCTTGCTCCTCGGTCCTGCCGCCGTGTGGCAGAAGGACTGGAGGAAAACGGTGGCGAAGTGGGTGCAGGCCAGCTCTTCCAGTTCCTGGCGGGTCATCTTGCCGGTAGTGTCCTGGCTGAAGACCAGGTGGGCCTGCGGCTCCACGTACATTCCCGGCAGGATACCTGGCAGGTCAGCGGCATTTCCCACCAGCTTTTGTGCCAGTGAGAATGCCTGTCCTTCAGGAAGTTCAGATTTTTCGGGCAAGGTGACCGCCGATTCGCCGAAGTCAAGGCCCTGTTTGACGCAAAGTTCCCGGGCTCTTCCAGTGAGCTTTCTCCCTATGATGAGCAGGTTCCTTCCCCCGGCCCGTGCTTCCTCTGTGATAGATGGCGGGTCTATCTCAAACTGCGCGAGGACCTGTCCCGAATCCTTTTCCATCACGCTGCCCCCGGTGAAGTTGACCGTCACAACCTGGCCTTCCTCGAGCCGGCCAGCCTGGCAGCGGACGGGCACCGCACCGCAGCCCCTCAGTGTGTTGAAGAAAATAGGGGCGATCTTGGAGGCCATGACAAGCCCTCCGCGCCTTTTGTTGGGAATGTGTGGAATCTCATGGCCGATCCACCAGACCAGGGAATTGGCCGCCGACTTCCTGCTGCTTCCCGTACCCACCACGTCCCCGGCAAACAGAACCGGCAGATCCGGGTGTCGGGATTTGATCTTTTCCAGGCGTTGGAGGAAATCTTTGTCGTGCGGGCTGGTAGACAACATCGACAGGGAATGGAGGGGAATGTCATCCCTCGTCCCGGCCTCCTGAGCAGGTGAGAAGAAATCGGTATTTATCTCACCTGTGGTTCTGGCGACAACGCATTCCATGACGTCGGGCAGGGCAGGAAGGTCATCGAACCACTTTGCCTGTGCCCAATTCACCAGAACCCTGGCGGCATTCTCGTTTCCCTTGACTGCAAGTCCGGCAATTTTTGACAGCACCATGGGTGAGACAAGGATGATCCCGGAGAGGGCCTCGGCGGCAAGAGAGGAGCTCTCACCTTCCGATTCCAGGGCATCGAAGAGATGGGGAATATTGGCACCACCCCCCATCTGACCCAGGATCCTCAGCGCACCTTCAGGGCTCAGGTAGGGAGAAGACTTCTCGCCCTTTACCAGATCACCCAGAAAATCGGCTTTCACGTACGAGGCGTCTGTCACACCGGGCGGGACTCTCTCCTCAAGCATGTAAATGAGGGTCTCGACGGTGTCCTTGAGCCCCGCCTTAACAAACGCCCCAGGGTCCAGCTTCTCAGTCTGAAGCGCCTCACAGAGCGCCAGTGTCTGTTCCTTGTCAAGAGGGAGGGGAGGAATTCCCTGCTCTCTGCGTTCTGCGACTCCTCTCAGATAGTCGGAAAAGAAGGATTCAATATTGCTCATCAGTACCTCCTGAAAAAATAGTTTTTCTTGAAGCTATATACAGAATTCGAAGAGAGTCATTGTGACCCTTTATGAATTCTGTATATTGTATACAATTTGCGGGGGGAAATAAAGAGGCTTGTGGAGCAATCCGGGGTTAACTGCCGTATCGAGGTATCGAAGGATCGAAGTATGGATGTGTCGATATAAAAGGGACACGTGCAGTCATCGCGAGCCCTGGAAGCGTGGCGATCCCGAAAGGACGAGATTGCCGCGTCGGCCACAGTTTACTGGCCTCCTCGCAATGACTGAGTTTCCTTTTGGATCCTGGATCAACCTTGACAGTGTCGCAAAAAGTCCTGGCGGGACTTGTTGCTCCTCGGAAAGCGAAAAGCGCTTTCCTTACAAATCAATGACTTACATCATCGGTCATTGATTTGGGCACCCCGTACGGGGTGCATTGATGACTTTTTGCGAAGTCATCAACCTTGAACCTACTGATCGATGATCTCAATACTCGCTTTACTGCGAAGCTCGGTGAGCAGGTCAAGGATCATGGCTTTGGATTTGGAGCGTCGCAGCTTTGTCATACATTCGTCGCGGACGTCATTGAGAGCTCTATACGTGGAGGGTTTTACGGAATCAATCTTGAATATGTGAAAGCCGTATCGGGACCGGACCGGTCTGCTGATGCCACCGCTGGGCAGGGAAAAAATGATACTTTCCACAGGTTTGTGGATGTTTCCCCTGTAAATGATCCCCATGTCTCCGCCCGTTGATCCGGCTGAGGGGTCCTCGGAATATTTACGCGCCAGCATGATGAAATCAGAGCCCTTGACAGCTTCCCCATGGACCATTGAAGCTCTGGATTCAGCTGATTGAACGGCCCTTGTGCTGGACCAGGTTTTTACTTTAATGAGGATCTGCCTGGCTCGAACCGAAGGCGGATTCATGAACTGGTCTTTATTGCTTTCGTAGTATTCCTCAAGTTCCTCCTCGGAGACGTTGATGTTGGAGTATACGGCCTTTTCCAGATAGCTGTTGATGGTCAGATTGCGAAATATGGTTTTCTTAAGGTCCTCCCCGGTCATATCGACACAGCTGAGAGCTTCAGACAGCTGCTCCTCACCACCCATACGCGAAACTTCGGCACGGTATCTCTTCTCCACCTTTTCCTCAATTCCAGGGAATCGGTGCTTGAGGCCCTCCTGATAGAGAAGCTCGATGTCAATGAGTCGTTTGAGAGCTTCGTCTGTTATGTGTTCACTGGATACATGCTTCTGTGGAGGTTTCGGTTTCATGTTGCGTCCAAGGCGAACCAGTGTGGTCTCTATGGCGCAATCGAGGTCGGAACGATTAAGAGGTATCCCGTTGACCGTCGCAACGGGTGAGCCTTCCTGGTTCGATACGGCAACCGACGGGAGCAGTGTCAGTAACAGAACGATGCCAGTCAGTATAATCGGTGCGCTGACCTGAGGGCTGCCGGGGATGGCCGGGTTCTGCATCATAGAGGTTCGGTACTCCAGTTTGAAGGACCAGTCTGTATTGTCCATGAAAAACAAAAAAAGGGACGGCCCCTTTCAGAACCGCCCCTCCAGACATTATCCTATCTAACCGAAATTGTGCTATTTGTCAATGTTGCTATTGAACCGGCGTCTGGCCCGGTGGAAGACCCTGTTGATCTGTCTGAGCAGACTTCAGCAGTATCACAATATCGGCTTTCTCAGTGAGTTCCTTGATTTTCTCACCAACAGAGTCGTTGATCTTCTGGTTCCTCAGTGACGCGACAAGCTGGTCTTTTACCTCCTCAAAGGGGATCTCTCTCCCTGCTTTACGGTCGGTAACCTTGATTACATGGTAGCCAAATCGGGTCTGAACCGGGTCGCTCACCTCGCCGACTTTCATGGCGAATGAAGCGTCCTCAAAAGGCTTGACCATCTTGCCCTTGCCGAAATATCCCAGGTCGCCGCCGCCAGGTCCACTGGGGCCCTCAGAGTGCTCCCGGGCCAGGGCCGCGAAGTCTGCATCCTTGGCGCGTGCCAGCCTGGCAGCCTCCCTGGCGCGCTCAAGGGCTTTTTGTTTCTCCTCATCCGTAGCGCTCTCAGCAGCATTGATGAGGATATGGCTGGCCTTTACCTGTTCCTCCTCACGGAAAGCATCGGGATTTTCGTCGTAGTATTTCCTCACTTCAGCGTCATCAACCTCGATCCCGGAAACAAGCATTTTGTCCAGGTAGGTCTGAATAGAGATCTGTTTTTTCATGTTGGCGCGCAGCGTTTCCTCGGTGTAGCCGCGGTTTTGCATCTCAGCGATAAATTCCTCGCGGTTGGGGAATTGACCTGCCAACTGGTTGAAGGATTCATCTATCTTGTCCTGATCGGCCCCGAATCCCTCTTTTAACGCCTCCTGGTACAGAAGTTCCCCGGAGATGAGTTGATCCAGCACCTTGGGTGCCAGCTGACCCATGAGGGTGGAGATGGGCATGGTCCCGGCGCCCATCCTCATGGCGGTATTCTGTACAGAGGTTTGTACCTCGGACATTGGTATGCTCTTGCCGTTAACCGTTGCGGCGGCTTCCCCGGGAGCCGTTTCCCTGGATGCCTGATCGGCTCCGGTCTCGGTGGCTTTGTTTTCGCCGGTTGTCTCCTTGCCGCTCTTGGAGCATGAAACAACAGGTATGGTGATCAGAAGTGCGAGGATAAAGAGAACCAGGTGTCTGAGGATCTTCGCCAACTTTTCCCTTCTTGGATCTTGTTTGGTTATTCTAGTTGCTCTCATAGGTCTTATCAATTTCCTTTCAAGTTCACCGGATCGATATGCTGATTCGGCCTGGTTCAGTTCAGAACAGTTTGGCTTTAGCGATGGGGTATCTTCTCCCGAGGCCGAAGGCTTTCCAGCTGACCTTGATTCCAGGCGCAGCCTGCTGCCGTTTATACTCGTTGCCCTCTACCATATTCAGGATAGCCGTGACAAGCGCATCTTTATACCCTAATTCAACAATTTCGGATAGGGTTTTGTGGTCCTCGATGTATGCCTTGAGGACGGGGTCGAGGACGTCGTAAGGCGGGAGGGAATCTTCGTCTTTCTGGTCGGGCCTGAGTTCGGCTGAGGGCGGTTTCTCCAGTACCCTTCGTGGAACAATTTCCCGGTCACGATTGATGTAACGGGTGAGCCGGTATACTTCACCCTTGTACAGATCGCTGATAACGGCAAGCCCCCCTGACATGTCCCCATAGAGGGTACAATAGCCGGTAGCCAGTTCCGACTTGTTCCCCGTGGACAGGACCAGGTGTCCGAAACGGTTGGAGAGAGCCATAAGAATGTTGCCCCTGATCCTGGCCTGAATGTTCTCCTCGGTTACATCACCGGGAAGGCCCTCCAGACCCCCACTTAATTCCGATAAATAGGAATTGTATATGTTGGTGATGTCGATGGTTTTTGTCCGGATTCCCAGATTTTCGGCAATGGCCAGGGCGTCTTCAACGCTGGGTGAGGATGTATAGGGCGAAGGCATGAGAATGCCATGAACATTTCCGGCCCCCAGAGCATCGACCGCTATGGCTGCCGTGAGGGAAGAGTCTACCCCACCGGACAGACCAAGAACCGCAGATGCGAATCCGCACTTGGCGGTGTAATCGCGAAGCCCCGTCACCAGAGCTTGATAGACAGACGCGTCGCCGTCCATTTCGGGGATTCCGGTTATTGGTGCGGGCAGGTTCTCGAGATCCAGCGACAGCGTCTCCTCAGCAAACCCCTCTGCCAGCGCAACCACTTTACCCTCACCGTCTATGACGAGGCTGCGGCCGTCGAAGACCAGGGAATCATTGCCGCCAACCTGATTGACATAAATGACCGGAGTCCTGAATCGCTTTGCGATATTGATCAGCATCTCAACCCTCAAAGAACCTTTACCCTGGCTGAAGGGAGAGGCTGCTATGTTGATCAGGGGCATGGGTCGGGTGGAGAGGTGATCCTCAACCGGGTCATAATGGTATTGCCGCGTGGTCCAGAAGGTCTTGTCGTTCCATACGTCCTCGCATATGGACATCGCAAATCCGGATTCGCCAACCTGAAAAGTTGTGAGGCTCTCCCCTGGCTGAAAATAGCGGTTCTCATCGAAAACATCATAAGTGGGAAGGAGAACTTTCCTGTGTGCGTTGCTGATCCTCCCTCCCTCCAGGAGGACCGCAGCATTGTTCAGAGGTTTGCCCTCTATGGGTTTCTCGCCTGGCAGAATAGTGCCGACAATGAGGGAGATACCCAGATCTCTGGTTTTTTCAACAAGAGTGTCCAGGGCGTCAGAGGCCTGGAGAAGAAAATTGCTGTTCTCAAGCAGATCAAGGGGAGGGTACCCGGTTAAAGATAGTTCGGGAAAAATCGCCAACGATGCTCCCATCCGGGCTGATTTCTTCCCGGCGTCGACGATCCTGTCTATGTTCCCATTGAAATCACCGACAATGGTATTTATCTGGTGAATAGAGATCCTCATTCTGGTGAATGATCGTGTAATATCGGAAACCTGTCAAGGGGCGCATCCTTCCTTTCGCAAAAAGGATTACGTCTGGCCCCTGAAGTGCGGCTCGTCTCACTCGACCCGGGCGGCTCGACCTGCTCGTCCAGTGCGGCTCGACAATCTCGACAGGTGCGGTAAAGAGGGGAGGCACAGAGGGAGAAATGGGGGCAAGGCGAGACGGGAAACTCGCGCAGTCATTGCGAACTGATTGGCTCGTGAAGCAATCTCGGCAATACGAGACTGCCGCGGTCGCCAGACGCCTTGCCTG
Organism: Pseudomonadota bacterium; assembly: GCA_003228585.1. GTDB lineage: Bacteria > BMS3Abin14 > BMS3Abin14 > BMS3Abin14 > BMS3Abin14 > SZUA-204. The sequence continues at coordinate 15,397 of QIEJ01000129.1, read as the reverse complement.
GCCGGATGGCTTCGACAATCCGGGATTGCCGCGTCGGCCTCAGGCTGCGGGCCTCCTCGCAATGACAGGCGTTTCCTTTTGGATTTTGGATTAAGAAATGTGGAATTTGAAATCTGGAATCTGGAATTGCCAATAGGGCACCTCCTTGTCAATATCCCGGAGAATGATTACTATTTGTATATAGCTGTGTAGTTAATCTACACTGCAGGTCGGACCATCACTAAAGCCTGGTTCTGTAACCCTCTGATTTTATGGAAGATTACTGCATTTCCTTTTTTGGCACAGTGTTTGCCAATACCGTTAACATAAGACAGTGAGTCACTGTTCAATTCCCGATTGGTCCAAAGCCTTTCCCGGGGATCTATACTCAACTGGAGGAGTTAGTGAAACGGATATACGCAAAAGAGGAAGTATGCATCGGCTGCAGGCTGTGCGAGATTCACTGCAAGGTCGAGCATTCAAGATCCAAAAACATCATCAAGGTGTTCAAGGAAGAGGTGCCGCCGCCGAGCAGGATCATTGTCGAGGAAGTGGGTCCAAGCTCGTTTGCTCTGCAGTGCAGACATTGCAGGGAACCGTATTGCGCCTATGCCTGCATCGCCGGCGCCATCTATCAGGACGAGGCAACAGGCGAGATCATTCACGATCCGGGCAAGTGTATCGGGTGTTGGACATGCGTACTGACGTGTACCAAGGGCGCTATTTGGCCCGATCTTCGTGGCCCGAGGGTAGCAGCGCGATGCGACCTGTGTCCGGAGCGCGATGAACCGGCCTGCGTTGAGTTGTGCCCCAATGAGGCGCTTTATGTTGTGGAAGAAGATTGATGGCTTCGCAAAAAGTCCCGCCTGGACTTTTTGCGACACTGTCAAGATTGAGACACCTGGATGCGAAGTAAATCGCTCAGTCATAAAAGTCTCCAGGTCGCAAAGTCGTGACTCAGTAAGTTGGGATTGCCACGTCGCTCCTGCGTCACTCCTCGCAATGACTGCGCTCTCTTTTGGATTTTGGATTTTGGATTAGATCTCTGGCATTTGGAATCTGGAATTTGAAATTTGGAATCCATTAAATAAGGACACAACATGGCAAAGAAAAAATACGACTATCTCATAATAGGCAACTCAGCCGGTGGTATTGGTTGCATCGAGGGGATAAGGCGGGAGGACCGCAAGGGGACGATCGCCATTGTCTCGGACGAGAAGTACCACACTTACAGCCGTCCCCTGATCACGCACCTCCTGGAGGGAGATGTTGACAGAAAAGGTATGGATTTCAGGCCGAGGAATTTCTATCGGAAACACCAGGCGGACCCTTATCTGGGCTTCAGGGCACAGAACCTGGACGTGAAAAAGCGATCCGTGAGCCTGGTGGGAATCAATGGTAACTCGGGGAACCGCGAAACCCTTCGATTCGATCAACTTCTCATTGCAACAGGCGGCAAGCCTTTTATACCCCCTATGGACGGGCTGGATCTGGACGGGATCACTCCCATGATAACACTGGATCAGAGTGTAGCTGTCAAGAAACGTCTGGGCCGCGTTCGGAATGCTCTGGTCCTGGGAGCCGGCCTTATCGGCACAAAGACCGCGGAAGCCCTGTCACACGTCGTGGAACGCGTCACCATGGTGGAACTGGCCGATCGCATTCTGTCTCCTGTGACGGATCATGTGTCATCAGCTTTAGCTTCGGATGCCTTCCGCGGCAACGGAGTAGAGATCCTGCTCAACACAACCATAACGGAGATCAGGGGCGATGACAGAGGCAGAGTGGCGGAAGTTGTGCTCAGGGAAGGGACGGTCCTTCCCTGCGAGCTACTGGTCCTTGCCATCGGTGTCAGACCACGAACGGACCTCATGGAAGGAACGGGAATAGGGATCACCTCAACGAAGATCGGGGGCGGTGTTGATGTAAACGTGGACATGGAGACCAGCATCGATGGGATTTATGCATGTGGTGACTGTGCCCATGCTCATGATTTCGTCACCGGGGGTATGAAGCTGCTGCCTCTCTGGCCAAACGCCTACGTTGGCGGGCGTATCGCAGGCCTGAATATGGCCGGTTCTCCCCACATTCACAAGTGGGCCACCAACATGAATTCGGTTGATTTTTTCGGGCTCCCCATGGTGTCAGCAGGTTTTATGCTCAAGCCCAAAGGCAAGGGTTTTCTGGAGATCGTCCGGGAGGAAAAGGGTTCATACGCCAAGGTTATCCTGAAGAAGGACGTTATCGTGGGTCTGATCATGGCCGGTAATGTAGCCAGGGCGGGTCTCTATCTGGGCCTGATGAGAAACAAGATAAAGACAACGACCTTCTCCCAGCACCTGCTGGCTGACGATTTTGGAGCTGTACACATGCCTGACGAGGTGAAGGAGAAGCTCAAGCAGCCTATCACCGTCATTGAGTGATAGGTGGCTGATCCAAAATCCAAGGTCCAATATCCAAGGTTCAAGGACTAAACCTTAGTACATAGCACCTGGTACTTAGCACCGGACGATATCGGTAAATAGAGGACAAGAACGCATGAAAGATCTCTCGAAAGTCAACAACCCCTATAACGATGAGAAAGTCATAAGCCAGTGCTCCATTTTCGGGATGATGAACACTTCCGGTGAACTTGTTTCCGGTGTGCCGATCATCACAGCCATACGGAATATGCATGAGAGGGGCAACGGGCTGGGGGGCGGTTTTGCCATCTACGGCTGCTACCCGGATCGCCCTGACGATTACTGCCTGCAGATCATGTTCAACACACTGGTCAGCCGGGAGGAAACGGAGAATTATCTTGAGCGTTTCTTCCATATCCATCACTCGGAAGAGATCCCCACCTGCCCCCTGGATGCCATCAAGAATCCCCCCGACGTGTGGAGGTATTTTGTCCATCCGAAGATGGAGGAGATGCACGAGGTCATCAGCGAGGATGATGTGGTCACCCGGCGGGTTATGAGGATCAACACTCATCTGGAAAGCGCCTACGTATTTTCATCGGGCAAGAACATGGGGGTTTTCAAAGGGGTCGGCTTCCCGGAGGAGATCGCCGATTATTTCTGTCTGGAGCAGTACAAAGGATACATCTGGACAGCCCACGGGCGGTTCCCAACCAATACTCAGGGCTGGTGGGGAGGGGCCCACCCATTCTCCCAGCTTGACTGGACCGTTGTCCACAACGGTGAGATCTCATCCTACGGAGCCAACCGGAGATTTCTGGAGATGTACGACTACATCTGCACCATGCACACGGACACCGAAGTTATTGCCTATGCCGTAGATCTGTTGGCGCGCAAGCATGGCCTGCCTATCGAGACGGTGATGGATATCTTCTCACCGCCTGTGTGGGAACAGATCGACCGGATGGGCCCGGATGAAAAGAAATACTTCAATATGCTGAGGAGCACCTATGGGTCGCTGCTTCTGAACGGGCCCTTTGCCATTATCGTGGCCCATCATGGGGAGATGGTGGCTCACACCGACCGAATCCGTCTTCGGCCGATGGTGGCCGGGATCAAGGGAGACATGGTTTACGCCTCCTCTGAGGAGTCCGCCATAAGGCTGGTTTCCAAAGAGCTTGACCGGGTATGGATCCCGACAGGAGGTCATCCCGTGATCGCCCGGCTCAAGGTTGACGAGAAACATGATGTTATTGTGGGCGGGAAAGAACTGCCTGGGACCACGGTTATGGAGGCTGATTAATGTTAACCGCACTACTGCCTGAATTTAACATCGAGAGGGACGAGGATCGCTGTATTCAGTGCCGGGTATGCGAACGACAGTGCTCCTTTGATGTATATGGCTACGACGCGGACCACAACGTCATGGTCCACCGTGAGGAGAACTGTGTGGCGTGCCAGAGGTGCACGGTTTTATGTCCCACAAACGCGCTGCTCATCTGTGAAAGCCGGTATGCCTACAAACCTAACGCCAACTGGACCCGTGAAGCCATCTCAGACCTGAAGAAGCAGGCAGAGACCGGCGGCGTCCTGCTCACAGGGATGGGATGCGACAAGCCCCACAAGAACTACTGGGATCATATCCTGATCAATGCCTCACAGGTAACCAACCCATCCATCGACCCTCTTCGTGAGCCCATGGAGCTTCGCACCATCCTGGGTCGCAAACCGGACAAACTCAGGATCGTGAACGGCAAGCTTCAGGCTCCGGACTATCCCAGCATAGAACTGTCCACACCTATCATGTTCGGGGCGATGTCCTATGGGGCGATCTCATATAATTCGTTCAAGTCCCTGGCCCAGGCAGCCTATGAATTCGGCACCATGTTCAACACGGGGGAGGGCGGCTGGCCGAAGGAGCTTCGCAAGTACGGCAGTGCCACTATTGTTCAGTGCGCTTCCGGCCGGTTCGGTATCGACCTCGAATACTTCAACGACGCGTCAATGGTGGAGATAAAGATCGGCCAGGGGGCCAAACCCGGCATCGGTGGGCATCTGCCGGGAGAGAAGGTGTCAGAGCATATCTCTCTGACCCGGATGATTCCTGAAGGTTCCGACGCGATCTCGCCCGCACCCCATCACGACATCTACTCCATCGAGGACCTCCAGATGCTCATCCATGCGCTTAAAGAGGCCACCGATTACCAGAAGCCCATCTCGGTGAAGATCTCAGCCGTACACAATGCACCGGCCATCGCGTCGGGTATGGTGCGGGCCGGGGCCGACATCATTGTTCTTGACGGTCTTCGTGGAGGTACTGGCGCCGCTCCCAAGACTTTACGGGACAACGTTGGTATCCCCATCGAATTGGCCCTTGCGGCTGTGGATACACGGCTGAGAAACGAGGGTGTTCGAAACTGGGCCAGCCTGGTGGCTTCGGGCGGTATCCGCAACTCGTCAGATGTATTCAAAGCCATCGCTCTGGGTGCTGACGCGGTCTACATCGGTACTCCGGCCCTCATAGCCCTGGGTTGTACCGTGTGCCAGAAGTGCTATACAGGGAAGTGCGCCTGGGGGATCACCACCCAGGACCCGTATCTGTCCAAGAGAGTCAACCCCGAGATCGGCACACAGGCCCTTACAAACCTGCTTCGGGCGTGGAGCCTTGAGATAAAGGAACTTTTGGGGTGCGGCGGGATAAATTCCATAGAATCGGTGAGAGGAAATCGGCTCCAGCTTCGCGGAATAGGACTGGAAGATTGGGAGCTTGAAACTTTGGGGATAAGAGGAGCAGGACAATGAGCACAGCAGCAGCGAGGGAGAGAAGAGCTGAGTCGAGAGGCCAGGAAAGAAAAACCCGTGGTAAAAAGATCTATTCACCCGGAGAATGGATCAAGATAAACACCAGGGGCGTTCACCACAAGGATCTGAATCGGGAGATCAGGGCCCTGGCAGAGAGGGGCGCAAGGAAGTTTGAACTGCGCAAGGTCTATGGCCAGAGATACATCGGCACGAACCTGTGGGGCACCGAACGGGACAAGATCAAGATCCGGGTTTATGGAACCCCCGGGTCGGATATGGGTGCATTCATGGACGGCCCCGAGATCGAGGTTTTCGGTAATGCTCAGGACGCTACGGGCAACACCATGAACTGCGGCAAGATAATTATTCACGGTTCGGCCGGCGACGTGCTCGGATACGGTATGAGGGGAGGGGAGATCTACGTCCGAGGCAACGTGGGCTACCGGGTGGGAATCCACATGAAAGAGTATATGGACAAGGTTCCGACCATAGTGATCGGTGGAACCATGCAGGATTTCTTCGGAGAGTATATGGCCGGGGGAAGGATCATCGTCCTGAACAAGTTCTTCGAGGGCAATCCACCCATCAGGCAGAGCTACTTCATTGGGACCGGGATGCATGGCGGTAACATCTTCGTCCGGGGCGATGTTGAGGCTCACCAGATCGGCGCTGAGGTTGGGATGGAAGAGCCTACAGACGCCGAGTGGAAGATAATTGAGAAGTACGTCGGCAATTACTGCAAGGCTTTTGGCCTCGAAGCGAGGCAGGCCAAGCTGCTCAGGAGAGAGAAGTTCAGGAGACTGTCCGCGAAATCAACGAGACCTTACGGGAGGCATTACGCCTATTAAGCAGTAAGTACAAAGTACAAAGAGGAAAAGCCCGCTCAGTTCAGCGGGCTTTTTATTGAGCCGTTATTTCAAGCTTGAAGGGAAGAACCGTTTTGGTTATTATGTACCCACCTTGTTGGTTAGTTGGGGAAAGTTTCGTCCATTAACGTAACTTACCACACCAACAAGGTTTTTTATTCCCAAAATCGCTAAAATAGAATCAATCGCGATTCCGGGGTCAGGCAATGATGACATCAAATATCCCGAGCCAGGTAGAAAACCGGTAAGTCATGAAGAAAGACCGCCGCACATTATTATTCGACAAAAACGACTTCGACCTCATGGAGATCGTCAACGGAATCCTTGCGCGCAGGAGGCATCCCGGACAGATCCGCAAACTTTTCGATCCATATCTGCATCCGCGTGGCATCAAAGAGATGGCCGCGCCTAAATCGTTCCGCATCGCCTACGCGATGGTTGAGTTGTTGGGCACATTGGAGAAGGGGACTGCCGAGGACCGGACCTCGGCACTTCGTGTTATGATTGCCGAGACGCTCCACGCCGGCAACCAGAATCTGCGGCGTAATGTCGCTCGCGTGCTGCTTCAGATTATGAAAGCGCTTATACGTGCGCATGGTGACGAGGACAGACAGCTCGTTTTGGCGCACGATTTTCACGAAGCGTGCTCCGGCAAACCACGGCTGGTTCGCAAACTGCTCCGGAAGTACCAACTACTGGAGATGCCGGAGGCCTGGAACCATCTTGCGTTCGATCATCACGTTCACGATGCCAGCACGAAGGGACGCAAGACCCCCACCCATCTCATAATGGACGCCTGGATCAAGGGGATTCAGTTCCTGGGTGTGATCTACTACAACTTCATACGCCCGGAGGTGGTTTCTGAACTGCTTGAGGCGGCAGAGATCATGGGCGTTGAGATTCGAGTCGGGATCGAGTTTTCCGCACGTATGAAGGACAAGTATGCGAATCTGGTATGGGCACCACGAGGCTTCATCGGACGCGAGGACTTCGTGAAATTCCTCGGCGATCCGGCAGTTCAGGAGTTCATGAATCAAGGCCGCGTTGTTTCAGAGTACGTGAAGGCTCACATACTGGAGTTACTCCGGAGATTCAACCGCGACCATCTTCCCGGAATTAACGAGGAGTATGGCCTGTCAGTACGCCCACTGAATGAGACCCGATTCCTGAACTTCGTAGGGAGATCGCAGGCATCCCTGGTTCACCTGGCCGAGTTCGCACACAAAAACATTCTGCCGCACCTGCATCGACGGGTTGATGAACTGGCCGGAGAGCTTGAACGGGCTGGTGGGGACGAACGGGCAGGATTCTTGAAACTTGTGGACTCTATGGACAGTCTCGTTCCTGAAGGTCTGGTTGAACGGTTCCTTCGCCCGGATCGCAACCCCGGTGTGCTGGATCCGGGAGTACCATGTGACAGCCCGGACACGCCGGAACTTTTACTCCTCAACCCCAGGGAACTTCTGGACAGGCTCGATGCGTTGCCCTGCCGTTCTCGTATCACCCTCAACCCTTCAAACCTCACTCCGGCGGATGTGCTGGAACTTCTCTACGATGGTGAGGGGAGAATAACCCACATAGAAATATTCAATCTGAAGGATTGGTCACAGGGGCGCACGGAGCACCGGTCGAAGATCAACCAGGTACGGCGTGTGCTTAATGGCGGCAATATCGTGGAAGTCAAGCGGCTCTTTCTAAAGATCCTTCGATCGGTGGAGAGAGAGGATCGCCTGGGTGATAGTGACCGTGCGGACAGGATCAGGATGATCCTACGGGACATACCGCGTTTCCTGGGTTTCTACCGCCACCAACGCCTCAGGAGCCGACTCGGGAGCGACTCTGCCAGCCGCTCGCGGCATTCTCGGGGCATGGGGCTGGTTGTGATACCGACATTACCTGTCCGTGTCCGAAGAGACATCAAGAGGAATCATGATCGAATCCTGCCTGTAGCAACCACGGTGTATCGCCATGTGACGATTATCCCGCGCGGCGAAATAGAAGATACAAAAAGCGATCTGGGAAGCGGAGTTTCTTTGGGCGGACGGCTGCGCGTTTTTGGGTACGCTCGCAAGGTAACATGGAGTATAGGTCACAACTCGACGCGGTTGGCTGACAAGGGTAATATCGCAACTCTCGGGGGTATGGCCGAGGAAACAGGCAACCGTCTCCTTCTCGGTTCGCCCGGGGTTAAACAAGGCACCGGCGGCACACTACGCTGGCGGCATCTGAATACCAGCGTGAAAAATGTGGCAAAGGTCGTGATCGGATTTATCCCGGCGTTTCTCACATTCTACCTGACAAAGGATTGGTGGCTTCTTGCCTGCTTTGGAGCCGTGATCTGGTTCGCGATCACCGGACTGCGAAACATCCTTCAGTCAATAGTTGGTGGTGGTGGACTCATTCGGTCATCCCTGCTGTCATGGAAAGATTACATTTCCTGGGGTCGTGTCGCCGACTCGTTGATGTTCACCGGGTTCTCGGTCCCACTGTTGGACTACCTGGTGAAGCATCTGTTTCTGGCAAAAGGGTTGAATGTGACCACAGCGACAGATCCAATCCTGTTATACACCGTGATCGCATTGGCCAACGGCATCTATATTTCGAGCCACAACACCTTCCGAGGTCTGCCTCCCGGTGCGATTGTGGGGAATTTTTTCCGAACAGTCCTGTCAATCCCTGTCGCGATTGCGTTCAACTCGATCATCTTCAGGATTATCCTGATTTCGGGAGTCCCCATCGAAGTAGCCTATGCGGGCCTCCAGGCCTGGGCGGCTGTAATCTCCAAGACGGCCTCCGATATAGTGGCCGCTGTAATCGAGGGTGCCGCCGATCGGCAGCACAATCTGATACAGCGAAGGATCGACTACAACGAAAAGCTTGCGCAGGTCCATGCCATGTACAGTCGGTTGGAGCTTCTGTTTCCTGAAGAAAGTGTTTTTGAACTTTTCCAGAATCCCAAAAAACTTGCTGCAACGTTAAGCACCAAGGCGGATGACGTACTGCGGCGTATGTCGATCAATGCTCTTGACCTTCTGTACTTCTGGATGTACCAACCTCGTGCGGAAACGGCTCTGCGTCGTTTTGTGGTCGAGATGTCGGCGGAGGATCGTCAGGTCTTTCTCCATTCCCAGCGGGTGTTGACACGTAAGCGCGTAATCTCCGAGATGTTCCTGGGCGGACTCATTGGCAAGCGTTTCGAGCGTGCCCTGGCGTTTTATCTTTCACGCGCCGATCGTTATCTCGGGGTGCTTGCGAATTTGGTTTCCCAGGCGGATCGGAAAGGCCCGGTCCTTTGGGATGGACCGGAATTTACTGATGGGCAACGGTTCCTGGAGGATTCTACGAGAGGGGAAGGAAAATGAGTAAGGGGATTTTGAGAAAACAGATCGGGATCGAGAAGCAGATCGATGAGTTTCTGGACCTCATCAGCGAGTCAGGGTTGATCTTCAAAGCCGGGATCGGAGCGTATCTGAACGGGAAAACAGATGACTTCCTCCGTAAAATTGAGCAGATCACCGATGCGGAACATCGAGGAGACTCACTGCGCCGTACCCTGGAGGAACGCCTCTATATCCAGACGCTCATCCCCGAATCCAGGGGCGATGTTCTGGAGCTTCTCGAGAATCTGGATTCGCTTCTGGATCAGTTCAAGGGAGCGATCTGGCAGTTCGAGATTGAGAGGCCCGAAATAGGCCCCGAGTTCCACGAGGACTTCAAGGAGGTGGTGAAGTACGCCGTTGAATCGGTGGAGTCCATCATTCTCTCCTCGAGAGCCTTCTTCAAAAACATCGCCGCTGTGGCCGATCACATGCACAAGGTCTCCTACTGGGAGACGGAGTCGGACAAGGTGTCAAGCAACCTTCAACGGGCCATTTTCAGGCGGAAGGACCTGAGCATGAGCCACCGTCTTCAGCTTCGGGATTTTGCCAGGCAGGTGGACAACATCGCAGATGTGGCCGAGGATGTGGCGGACCGGCTGGCAATTTACGTTATCAAGCGGTCACTCTGAGATAGCAGATGTTTGCTTTTTTCCTGTCAAGCGGATTGTTCCTGGGCTGGTCGCTGGGAGCCAACGACGCATCCAATGTGTTCGGTACGGCCGTTGGTTCCAGGATGGTCAAGTTCAGGACAGCCGCCATTGTGTGCAGCGTTTTCGTGATCCTGGGGGCTGTTATAAGCGGATCGGGCGCGTCCCATACCCTGGGAAAGCTCGGATCAGTGAACGCCATCGCCGGAGCATTCATGGTTGCCTTCGCTGCGGCGATGAGCGTCTACCTGATGACCCTCGCCCGCTATCCGGTCTCGACCTCTCAGGCCATCGTTGGGGCTATAATAGGATGGAACCTGTTCACAGGCTCCCGTATCGATACCAACTCCCTGACAAAGATCGTCCTGACCTGGGTGGCGTGCCCCATCCTGTCGGCCGTCTTCGCGATGATCATCTACAAATTAGTGGCCTTGTATATAAAGTTTATGAAGATACATATGTTCAAGCTTGATTCCATGACCCGATACGGGTTGTTTTTTGCCGGGGCACTTGGTTCCTATTCTCTGGGAGCGAACAATATTGCCAACGTCATGGGGGTCTTCGTTCCTGTTTCACCTTTCTCCAGCATCTCATTTTACGGCCTGTTCACTCTGACCTCGGCGCAACAGCTGTTCCTCATCGGCTCACTGGCCATCGCGGTCGGCGTATTCACCTATTCCAAGCGGGTAATGCTGACTGTTGGCACGGGCATTTTCCAGCTCTCCCCGGTGGCCGCCTTCGTATGTGTGGTTGCCCATTCCATTGTCCTGTTACTCTTTGCCTCACAGGGCCTGGAGCGTTTTCTGATCAGCCACAATATCCCGCCCATACCACTGGTTCCTGTATCCAGTTCGCAGGCGATCGTGGGGGCGGTTATCGGAATCGGTTTGCTCAAGGGGGGCAGGGGGATCCAGTGGAAGACTGTTGCCGGCATCACAAGCGGATGGATCGTTACACCCATTATCGCCGCCCTGATCAGCTTCATCTCCCTTTTCTTCCTGCAGAATGTTTTTCAACAGAAGACGTACCGGCCGGTGGGGTACCTGATAACCATTGACGCGGCACAACGGATCCGGGATGGGGGAGTGTCCGAGGAGAAGTTCAAGGGTCTGCAGGGAAGGGAATTTCCCACGGCGGTCAAATTCAGCAATGCCCTTTCTGAATACACAGAACTGACCCGCGAGGAGCGTGATCTCATTGTGTTATCGGCCCAGATGGATGAGATGGAGATTACCAGGTCCGGGATTACAGGTCTCGATACGAACTGGATTACTCCAGAGCAGATCGCCGCTCTGGAACTGCTGGAGGGCCGGGTTTTCGACCACCAGTGGCAGCTTGATGAGGCCCTTGCCGAGGTCTCTCCGTATTGGCGATTCAGGGAGGACGATGACAAGTATAACAGGGACCTGAGACAGAAACTGTCTTATATATACAGGTTCTTCAGGTATGGATAAGAAGGGGACCGGAGCCAATCTGCCGCTTTCTGTTGGATTTTGGATTCAAACCCGGAATATTGATGACTTTTTGCGACACTGTCAATATTGTGAAACTATCGGAAGGAGATTGGCATGACGTGGAACCTCATGCACCTCGCCCGCATGATCAGGGACGCGGGAGGGATCCCGGCCCACGGAAACCAGCGGTCCAAATGGGATGCAGGCTGCCGGTTTGATCATCCGAACCCTGAGTACCGGTGATTCAGTGCGCAGGGCGGTTTTGCAGGATACGGGAAACGGTGAGACGGAGAAATGCGGGGTCATCGCGAATCACGCCATCGGCGTGATGAAGCGATCTCGTGATGGGCAGCCTGCCTGATTTTCGCTCCCATCCGCCTTCTTCGCGGGCCCATGACAACTCGTTTCTCCCTGAGGATCCTTCCAAGTTTTCTGCGATCAACAAGCTTCGCTCCGGCCGCCTCGGCCAACTTGATATAATCATCCTTGATGTCGTAGTGCTCCGCGTATGAGAAGGAAGCGTGAACCCATTGCTTTCTCAGTCCTATCAGGGCCGCGAATGTATGCAACTCTTCTAATCCGGCTTTCCCGGGTTTATCCGAGAACAGGTGGGCCCATCCGTTGTTCCCGGGTTTGTCCATGAATATGGCCATCGTTGCCCTTGTACCTTTTCAAGGTTATGTTGTCTATAATACTATTCCCAGGAGCCTGATGAGGTTCTCCCACGGGCTCCTGGAAGGGTATCAGTTGAGTGAAATGCGTAAAGGTTTTCATAAATTTGTTATACTCGACCGAATAACAGCCTTTTTAACAACAGTTCGATGACGTAATAGACAGGAACAGGATTTTGAATCGAAGGTATTCAATCTTTTTGCAGCTTGTTCTGTTAATTGCCATGGTGACCGCGTGTTCGGATAAGCCAGGTCCGCGGCAAACGGGCCTGGAGGCAATTCTCAAATCCGGCAGGATCATTATGATCACCCAGAACAATCCCCTCGCATATTATATCTACCGGGATGAGCCGAGAGGTTTCGAGTACGAACTGGCAAAGGGATTCGCTGATTTCCTGGGTGTCGAGCTGGAGATGATCACACCGTCCTGGAACCAGATGATCGATGATCTTCAAACTGGAGAGGGAGACTTTATTGCCTCGGGCATGACCATCACCCCATCCCGGCAGGAACGGGTCAGTTTTTCCGATTCATACATGACCGTGAGGCAGCACGCTGTTACGAGAAGCGGGAAGAGTGGGTTCAACAGTGTCGGGGACCTGAGCGGCAAGATCGTTTACGTGCGCGAGGGAACGTCCTACCAGGAAAGGCTCCTTGAGCTTCAGGGCGAGGGAATTGATCTTTACCTGGAACTCATGCCGGACGTCCCCACCGAAGAATTCATCAGGCGGGTTGTTGACGAAGAGATCCCTGTCACCATTGTTGACTCGAATATCGCTCTTTTAAACAGGCGATACTACCCTGACATGAGGATTGCTTTTCCCATTGCCGAGGAACAATCCCTGGGATGGGCTGTCCGGAAGGACGATGGGGAACTTCTGGGTAAAATCAACGACTACTTCGCGGCGATCAGGGAAGACGGCTTCTACCAGAGGATCTACGATAAATACTACAATAATATCGATGTCTTCGAGTACGTGGATGTTAAGAAATTTCACGAGAGGATAGATACCAGGCTGCCGAAATATCAGCACATTATCAAAAAAGCCGCGGATAAAAACGGGCTCGATTGGCGGCTGCTGGCTGCCATCATCTACCAGGAGTCGCATTTCAATCCCAGAGCAAGAAGTTATACAGGGGTCCGTGGGCTGATGCAGGTTACCCGGAGCACAGCGAAGGAGATGGGGATCAGCAACCGCATGGATCCCGAGCAGAGTGTTTACGCAGGCACGAAATACCTGTCCCGGATGTACGAGCGCTTCGATGACATGGAGGAGGGATTGGATCGAAGACTTTTCGCTCTTGCCAGTTACAATGTCGGTTACGGACATGTGCGCGATGCCCAGAAAATAGCGCGGCAGAAGGGCCTTGATCCGGACAGATGGTCCTCCCTGAAGGAGACGCTTCCCCTGCTCAGGTACAGGAAATATTACGAAAAAACCAGGTATGGGTATGCCAGGGGAACGGAACCTGTGCGGTATGTTGACAGGGTGATGCTCTATTACGATATCCTCCGGTGGAAAAAGGAGGTCTGATATTTCTATGATCGTCATCGCGAGTCACGCCCATGGCGTGACGAAGCGATCTCGGTAAGCTGAGACTGCTTCGGTCGTAAATTACCTCGCAGTGACAAACGCCGAGAATAAGAGAGATAAGTTCACGAAAGCGGAGGACAGGATGAGTAAAGTGGCTCTGGTGTTAAGCGGTGGAGGAGCGAAGGGGGCCTTTCAGGTTGGCGTGGAGAAGTATGCCAGAGAGGTGAAAGGTTACCATTGGGATATAATCGCCGGGGTGTCCGTCGGGGCCCTGAACGGGGCCATGCTGGCGATGGAAAAGTATGATCGCCTGGAAAAAATCTGGAACACCCTCTGCAACAGATGTGTCTACTCAGGGAAATTGAACATCTGGACGGCAATCCGCCTGCTGTTGGGGGCCAAGTCGGTCTACGGAAACAAGCCTCTGGAGGATATCATCAACAGCGAGTTTGACCCGGACATGCTCAAGGCGGACCTCCGGGTGGGGACTGTTTCCCTGAGGACCGGGAAATACACGATGTACAGGCAGGGCGACCCTGACCTGAAAAGGGCTATCCTGGCATCCACAGTGATGCCGATCATCTGGCCTCCCCAGAAGGTCTCAGACGTTTGTCAGGATATGGTCGACGGTTCCTTAAGGCGGTTCAGCCCCATCGGGGACGTTCTTGAAGTTGATCCCGATGAGGTGTTCATTATCAACTGCCGGCCGAAGGAGCAGGAAACGGTTACGAACCCGTTTAAAAATGTTCTGGAGATCGGTCTCAGGACTTACGAGATAGCCACCGACGAGATCATCTACTCTGATATTCGGGAGTTTGTCCACATCAACAGAAATGTGAAGGAGGCGTCCGAAAAGGGTGTTACCCTCCACAATGTCAAGGGAAAACCTTACAAGTGGTACCGCTCTACCATTGTCGAACCCAGGGAGCGCCTGGGCTCCATGCTCGATTTCTCCCGCCAGACTCTGGACAGACACATGGAAGCTGGTTGGGAGAGAGCAAGGGAGATCCTCGGTTAGGATCTTATGAGAAACATTCTCGAGGTAAATCGGTTCATCCGAGGAATGAGTACCTGTTTGGTTCCGGATTCCAAATTCCAGATTTCAGATTCCAAATCTTTCTCACGCCCGCTCATCACGCCCGTCACGCCCTTCTTGATTTACATTTCTGTGTCATATAGTGTTAAATCAACATGGACGAACAGTTAAAAAAAGGGCACCCTCATTGGTCGGCGGCAGAGATTCACTGATGGCAGAATAAACACCGGCTCATACAATCAGCGAGAGGAGAAGTTTCAGCATGAGTTGTTCAGCATTCCGGAAGTTTGCCGCAATAACCGTTTTGGTCATTATTGCCGCGGGTTCTTTAATGAACTGCAGCTCTACGAGGCAGACGCGCCGTGAACTGCCTCCGGCCGAGATCGAGAGGATGCTTGCGGCAGCGGGATTCGAGAAGAACCTGGCGGACACTCCTGAAAAGATGGATAAGATTCTGGCCCTCACTCAGAGGATGGTGGTCCCTCATCTGGAGGATGGAAAAGTTTATTACGTGTATGCCGATGGTACTATCTGTGGGTGTGTCTATGTGGGGGATGAGCTGGATTACGAGAGGTTCAAAAGCATGCTCGGGCAGGCTGAGACGGCAAATCCCTCCTGCATCGAT
>QIEJ01000109.1 GCA_003228585.1 Pseudomonadota bacterium | reverse complement strand
CATCCCCTCCGTAAAAAGTGGAAGGATCGGGATCGTTGAGAGGGGAGTCGGCCTTCAACCGTTCGGGCAGGTCCGGGTTGGCGAGATAGGACGCTCCAAAAGATACCAGATCCGCCCGGCCTTCCTCTAAAACTGCTTCTGCCCTCTCCCTGTCGTAGCCTCCATTGGCGATATAGGTTCCGCCGAAAGCTTTTTTCAGTCCGGTGTAATCAAAATCAACCGGTGCCGCTCCCTCCTCACTGATTGCCGCTTCAACAACGTGAAGGTAAGCCAGCCCGAATGTTCCAAGAACCCCTGCCACATGGGCGAACGTTGCGGCAGGATCGGAATCACTCATGCTGTTAAAGGGATTCAGGGGGGAGATCCTGACACCCACGCGATCCGCTCCCCCGACGCCTGCCACGGCTTTGACAATCTCCAGGAGAAGTCGAGTTCGGTTATCCAGTGGTCCTCCGTAAGCATCGGTGCGCCGGTTCGTCCCATCCCTCAGAAACTGGTCGATGAGGTATCCATTGGCCCCGTGTATCTCCACTCCGTCAAATTCAGCGTCCCCGGCGTTTATGGCTGCCTGGCGGTATTGTTCGACGATACCGGGTATCTCATCGGTTTCCAGGGCCCGGGGTGTCACGAACGGTTTTAAACCTTCATATGTGAAAGCTTCCCCCTCCGGCTTTATGGCCGATGGGGCTACGGGAAGCTCCCCGCCGGGCTGGAGGGAAGGGTGGGAGATGCGGCCCACGTGCCAGAGCTGAAGGAAAATCTTTCCTCCGGCCCCATGGACCGAGTCGGTGACCTTTTTCCAGCCCTCTATCTGCCCAGGCGTGTGAATGCCCGGAGTGGCCGGATAACCAACACCCTGTGGGGAGATCTGAGCCGCTTCGGTGATAATCAGTCCGCAGCTGGCCCGCTGCTCATAATAGAGAGCGTTCAACTCCCGGGGAACGTTGCCGTCCCCTGCCCGGTTGCGGGTCATGGGCGCCATGACGATCCTGTTTTGAAGTTCGATGGGTCCGAGTGTGTAGGGTGAAAAGAGCCCTGTCTCCTGTGGCATGACTCACCTCCTGTGAATCCAGTAATCAGTAATTAGGAGAAAATATTAACCGCAGAGCCGTTCGGAGTCAAATCTTCGCTCGCCCAGTTCTCTTAAAATCAGGCTGTAAGTGGACCACCTTCCCTATTCTTCCTCCCCCTGGAGGGGGGAGGACCGAGGTGGGGGTGAAAGGTTTTCAAGTTCATCTTTGCTCCGAACGGCTCTTCACGAGGCTATATCGGTATCAATCGAAAATTCCAGTAAATCCGGAATAATCGAATTATTAACCCAAAATAATTTTATAAAGGTGTTCGAGAAGGTATTAGATACAAGGCCAGAGGGTTGAGGGGGCCGCAGGCGTACGTTGTAAGTACTCCGAGGACCAACGAAGCCCGATAACACAGTAGATGATGCCTTATCGGACACCTACCCCCCGAAGATCACGGTTTTCCCGTTGTGAATCAACACGCGATTCTCCACGTGCATGGCCACCGATCGTGCCAGCACCATTTTCTCGATGTCCTCACCCTTCCTCTTGAGGGTCTCCACATTGTCCCGGTGCGTTACTGGAACCACGTCCTGATAGATGATCGGTCCCTGGTCAAGTTCCTCAGTGACGTAGTGGCTGGTGGCTCCGATGATCTTGACACCGCGCTTGAAGGCCTGGAGGTAGGGATCGGCTCCAATAAAGGCGGGAAGGAAGGAATGGTGGATGTTGATGATGCTGTTGCGGTATGCATTGACGAGCTTGGGAGTGAGGATCTGCATATAACGAGCAAGAACGATGGTGTCCACCTTCTCCTTCCGCAGGATATCCATGGCCTTCTTTTCCTGCTCAGGTTTGGTCTCCCTGGTCACCGGAAGATGATGGAACGGAATGTTGTAGTACCCGGCCATGTCCTTGAGTTCATCGTGATTGCTGATAATGCAGGGCAAGTCGATCTCGAGCTGTTGGCTCCTCCAGCGGTAGAGAAGATCGAGGAGGCAGTGTCCCTGCTTGGAAACCATGATTGCCACCCTCATCCTTTTATCGGAAAAGAAGAGACGGTGTGCCATGCCCAGGCGCCAGCACACTCTGCCGAACTCCTCATCCAGTTCTTCCCTCGGGACCTGGAACCCGTCCATATCCCAGCGGATGCGCATGAAGAACATGTCTTCCACCGGGTCGGTGTGCTGGTCGAGGTATACGATGTTGCCGCTGTTGTCGAAGATCCAGCTCGTTATGGTGGCGATGATCCCCTTGGTGTCCTTACCCTGGATCAAAGCTGTTATGATCGGTGAGCTTTTCTCGTCCATAATCCTGCCTCTGTGAGTTGAAATAATCCTGAATATCCAAAGTGTTGCCACAGAAATTTATGAGAGATAGCAGTTTAGTGAAAATACATCAAACGTCAACCATAATTATTTGCGCAGAACCTTCAGGGCGAGATGCCGTTTGAGATCTGTCTCTTTTACCCAATTTTTGACAATGTCCGCCACAATCGTTAGACTAATACCTGAATATTATGGCGTGTTCAAGCGTTTCCATGTATGGTCCACGAGCGTGTTTTTGCCCATAAGCAATGAATCTTTGAGAGAAGGTGTCTGGTGTGAGTGAAAATAAAAAAAACATAAAGGAAAAGAGGCAGCACGAACGTGCGCCCGTCAAACTGGAAGTGACCTTTCAATCCGGTGAGGATCTGGTTTCACGATACATGTCGAATATAAGTCGGGGTGGTGTGTATGTCAACACCAGTGAGCCTCTTGGTCTCGACACGGAGATCGACCTGAGTTTTACATTGCCCGAGAGCGGTCACAAATTCGTAATTTTGGGGAAGGTTGTGTGGAATTCTCCCTCTGGCGGCAAAACACCTCCCGGAATGGGTATCCAGTTTCGGGAGATGCCCGAGGAAGACGCGATTCTTATAGAGGGTTATTTGCAGGCGCAGTCGAAGAAATAGGGAAAACCCTGTTTGATCAATATCATGAAGGGGCGGCTTCACTGATAGTTTGAAAGCGCAATCTTGACTTGAAACTGTGACCCATAAAATGTAAAGTTAAATGTGCAGGGGCAGATCGGGGGAGGCTGAGCGCGGCGAGGCCTGAGAAAAACCCCTCGAACTTGATCTGGGTCATACCAGCGTAAGGAAGGTCTGCCGATAGAGTTGTAAGGTTTGCCCCTGGATTGATGTCCGGGGGCTTTTTTATTCAGGCGGAGGAAAATGGAAACACTTTCTCAATCAACTCAACTGTGTTATTTTCCCGAGTTCTGAATAAACCCGAAGGGAGATCATCAAGTGAAAATTACACCGGAACTTGTTGAACATGTCGCCAACCTGGCGCGCCTTGAGCTCTCTGGAGAGGAGAAGGAGAGGATGGAGGATCAACTTGGGAAAATCCTGGAGTACATCGGTCTTCTCGATGAGTTGGACATCTCTGATGTACCACCAACTTCTCACGTTATTGATGTTCATAATGTCTTTCGTGAAGATGAGGTCAAAGAGTCCCTTCCCGTGGGTAAGGGTCTGGCAAACGCGCCTGAGAGGGCCGGAACCGCATTTAAGGTGCCGCGGATCATCGAGGGATGATTCAAATTCCACATTCCAGATCTCGGACGCGAGGAGAAATGGTTAGTTGTTTGGAATTTGGAATTTGAAATTAAAATTGAGGAGGTAAATCGACAATGAGTACACAGCGACTTGCGGCTCTCGATGGCCGCATCACAGAGGCCATGAAATACGTCGCCGAGCAAGAGGGCGTGGATGTCGAAGAAGTCCGTTCTGCATTGGCCAGCGGCAAAGCCGCTATTCCTGCCAATCCTGCACACACTTCCCTGAAGCCGAGGGGTGTAGGTGGTCCTTTCACCGTTAAGGTTAACGCTAACATCGGCACCAGCATGGCGTGTTACGACCCCGAGTTGGAACTTCAGAAACTGGAGACAGCCATCGAGGCGGGCGCCGACGCCGTCATGGATCTTTCCACCGGCGGTGAACTGGAGGAATTGCGGCGGGAGATCATCGCCCGATCGACGGTGCCTGTTGGAACAGTGCCCATATACGACGCAGCGGTACGGGCCCATGAGAAACACGGTGATCCATCCATGGTTACACCTGACGAATTGATCGACACGGTTCGGCTCCATGCCGAGAACGGGGTGGATTTTGTTACCCTGCACTGCGGTGTCACAAGGTCGGCTGTGGAACGGGTGAGGTCTTCAGGCAGGGTTACGCGGATTGTCAGCCGGGGAGGCTCACTTCTGGCGGCCTGGATGGAGAGGGAGAACGAGGAAAATCCGCTCTATACCAGATACGATGAACTCCTCGAGATCCTGCGGGAGCACGACGTGACCATCAGCCTCGGAGACGGTCTGAGGCCCGGCTGCCTGGCAGACGCCACTGATCCCGCCCAGATCGAGGAACTGATGACCCTGGGTGAGCTGACACAGCGGGCATGGGATGCAGGTGTCCAGGTGATGGTTGAAGGACCGGGTCATGTTCCGCTGCACCAGGTCCAGGCCAACGTGGTTCTTCAGAAGAGGCTGTGTCACGGGGCCCCGTTCTACGTTCTTGGACCTCTGGTGACGGATGTGGGTGCAGGGTATGATCACATAACCGCAGCCATCGGCGGAGCTCTGGCTGGAATGGCCGGTGCGGACTTCCTGTGCTATGTCACCCCGGCCGAGCACCTCGCTCTCCCGGATGTGGATGATGTTCGACGAGGTGTCATTGCCACCAAAATTGCTGCTCACGCAGTGGATATCACCAGGGGCAACAAGGCGGCAATAGAGCAGGATCTTAAGATGTCGCAGTGCCGTGCCGCCCTCGACTGGCAGGGTCAGATCGATCAGTCCCTCGATCCCATTGAGGTCAGATACAGGCTCAGAGACAGAGAGAACCTCGAGGACGAATGTTCCATGTGCGCGGAGATGTGCGCCATGAAGGTCTTCGCATAGGCGAAGACCTTCAGTTCAACATCCAATATGTTAATGAAGTCTTGACGATGAGGGCCAGCCTGACGAGCCTTTATTAGACCTTGAACCTTGAACCAAACGGCCCTTTGTATCAAATTACCGATAGGTGGCCATGAAACTCTACAACAAAACCATCCACGACCTGCATGAAGACTTAAAGGAAGGCCGCGTTTCTTCCACCCGGATAACCGAGGACGTTTTTCAACGCATCGATGATGTGGACGACCAGGTCCGGGCCTACCTTACCCTCACGCGGGAATCAGCCATGGAGTCGGCGGACGAGGCGGATGAGAGGTATCGAAAGGGCGACTTCCTCGGACAGTTGGATGGAATACCCATGGCGGTCAAGGACATTTTTATGACGGATGGTGTTAAAACAACATGCGGCTCGAAGATCCTTGAAAACTTCATCGCACCCTATGACGGAACGGTTGTAGCCAAGGTCAAGGATTCGGGCGCGGTCATCACGGGAAAAGTCAACATGGACGAGTTCGCCATGGGTTCGTCCAACGAGAACTCCGGTTTTTTCCCAACCCATAATCCCTGGAACACTGACATGGTCCCAGGGGGATCATCCGGCGGATCGGCATCGTCGGTGGCTGCAGGAGAGGCCATCTGTGCTCTGGGAACCGACACGGGCGGTTCTATCCGTCAGCCCGCTTCCCACTGTGGGGTCGTTGGCATGAAGCCCACCTACGGGAGAGTGAGCCGATACGGGGTTATCGCTTTCGCTTCCTCCCTTGACCAGGTCGGCCCCCTGACAAGGGACGTCAGGGACTGTGCCATCCTTCTGAAAGCCATCGCCGGCCACGATCCTGCCGATTCCACGTCAGCGAAGATACCGGTACCTGATTACCCATCCCTTCTCACAGGTGACGTGGAGGGGATGAGGGTGGGGCTTCCGGAGGAATATTTTGGAGAGGGGCTGGATCCGGAAGTGGAAGAACTTGTCAGAGCTGCGGTTACGATTCTTGAAAAACGCGGGATGAAACCAGTACCCATCTCTTTACCCAGTACCAGATACGCCGTGGCCACCTATTATATTATCGCGCCCGCTGAGGCCTCCTCCAACCTGGCCCGATACGACGGCGTTCGCTACGGTGTCCGGTATCCGGAGGCCAAGGGGTTGATGGAGATGTACAAGAAGACCCGTAGTCAGGGTTTCGGGGTAGAGGTGCAGCGCAGGATTATGCTGGGCACATTCGCGCTGTCAGCCGGATATTATGATGCCTATTATGGGAAAGCCCAGAGAGTCAGGACAATGATCCGCCGTGAGATGGACGAGGCGTTCTCCAAAGTGGACGTGCTCCTTGCTCCCACGGCGCCTACGGCGGCTTTTCCCATTGGCGACAGGGTGGACGATCCCCTTAGGATGTACTTGTCCGATGTCTTCACCATTCCTGTCAACATTGCCGGGGTGGCGGGTATCTCGGTGCCGTGCGGGCTCTCTTCCGAGGGTCTCCCTGTGGGTGTCCAGCTCATTGGTCCCTCCTTCAAGGAGGAGACCCTGCTCAATGTAGCCTATGCGTATGAGCAGGAGAGGGGAGAGTTCCCGGAATGCCCGTTGTAAAGACAATTCCAAACTCCAGATTCCAGATTCCAAACTTCAACGGATTGGAGAAAAAACTAAAGTTTCACAGGTTGTTCTGATAGAGGTTCTGATTTGGAATATGGAATTTGAAATGTGGAATCCCATTTAACGGAGCGAGAATGGAATACGAACCCGTCATAGGATTAGAGGTTCATGCCCAGCTGAAAACCGACAGTAAACTTTTCTGCGGTTGCAGCACCCGGTTCGGCAAGGAACCAAACGCCAACACCTGCCCAGTATGCCTGGGCATGCCCGGTGTCCTTCCCGTTCTCAACAGGAAGGTGGTCCAGTACACGGTCATGATGGGTCTGGCGACCAACTGCCGCATAGCCGGAGAAAGCATCTTCGCCCGAAAGAACTATTTCTATCCCGATCTGCCCAAAGGATATCAGATCAGCCAGTACGAAGCGCCCATCTGCGAGGATGGGTGGGTCGAGATCAAAGCCAACGGAGAGGCCAGGCGCATCGGGATCACTCGGATCCACATGGAAGAGGATGCCGGAAAACTTGTACACGAGGGAGCCTTCGATTCCTCCCACTCCAGCTTTGTGGACCTGAATCGGGCCTGCGTCCCCCTCATGGAAATTGTCAGCGAACCGGATATCCGATCTCCGGAAGAGGCCGGGGCCTACATGCGGAAACTTCGGGACATAGTTATCTACCTTGGGATCTGCGATGGAAATATGGAAGAGGGCTCTCTCAGGTGCGACGCCAACATTTCGATCAGGCCCAGAGGATCGGACACATTCGGGACCCGAGCCGAGATCAAGAACATGAACTCCTTCAGGTTCCTGCAGGCGGCCCTGGAGTATGAATTCGAGAGACAGGTGGACCTCATCAGGGACGATGGACATGTTGTCCAGGAGACCCGGTTGTTTGATTCGAATCGGGGGGTGACCTCCTCCATGAGGAGCAAAGAAGAGGCCCACGACTATCGTTACTTCCCCGAGCCGGACCTGGTCCCTTTGAGAATTGGTCCGGATTGGGTTGAGCAGGTAAGGCAAAGCCTCCCCGAATCGAGAGACGAAAAGATTGGCCGATATGTCGGGGAAATGAAATTGTCGGAATACGACGCACAGGTTCTTACCTCCGATCCCGTCACAGCCCGGTTCTTCGAGAACGTTGTCCGGGGAGGGGCAAAGCCAAAGGCCGCGAGCAACTGGGTTATGGGAGAGTTCATGCGCCTGGTCAAGGAAGCCGGTGTTGAGGCAGCGAAAATTACTCCGGAACAGGTCGCACACATCATTATGCTGGTGGAAACCCAGGCCATCTCCGGATCGGCGGCAAAAGCGGTATTCGAACAGGTTTTCGATACCGGGCAGGATCCGGACAGGGTTGTGAAGGAGCAGGGCCTCGCTCAGGTGTCCGACGAGGGCGCGATCCGTGAGGAGGTTCAGCGGGTTCTGGACGATCATCCCGATGATGTTGCCAGGTTCAGGGCCGGCAAGCAGAAAGTCCTCGGTTTCCTGGTCGGTCAGGTGATGAAAGCGACGAAGGGGAAAGCAAACCCGAAACTGGTCAATGAAATTCTGCGGGAACTTCTATCCAAGTGAGAATGAGGGGGAGATGGGGAGAGGGGGGGACGGGGAGAAACCACTCAGAAAAGAAGCTTTTGCGCCCACTCTCCCAATCGCCCATGCTCCCACTCGGGCGATAAGAGGATTCTGAATAATGAGCGATATTTATCCCATAAAATGGAACGCGGACACCAAAATTCTCACACTGCTCGATCAAACCCTCCTCCCACACGAAGAGGTCTACAATGAATATGCCGATCCGGAAGAGGTGGCGGAGGCCATTCGCAGCCTGGTTGTAAGAGGCGCCCCGGCCATAGGGTGCGCTGCCGCATTTGGTGTGGTGCTGGCATCCATGAGGTACACAGGGACCGAAACCGGGGAACTGAAGGCTCTTGTCAATAGCGCCATGGAGACTCTGGGCGCGACCCGTCCCACGGCTGTGAACCTTTTCCGGGCTCTCGATCGAATGGGATCGTTCCTCGACACCCTTACAGAAGTTCCATGTGACCGGATTCAGTCGGACCTGGAAAAGGAAGCCCTGGCAATCCTGGATGAGGATCTTGCGGCTTGCAGACGGATCGGGGATTTCGGGTCGGAACTGGTGCCGGCCAATTCGAAGATCCTCACCCACTGCAACGCTGGAGCTCTTGCCACCGCCGGTTACGGAACAGCCCTGGGGGTCATCCGTTCAGCCTTCAGGGACAACAAGGTTTCCATGGTGTGGGTGGATGAAACCCGCCCCGTCCTCCAGGGGGCAAGATTAACCGCCTGGGAGATGGCCAGAGAGAACATCCCCGCCACCCTGATCACAGACAACGCGGCGGGCGCCATAATGGCCGCCGGTGAGGTGGATTTTGTCGTGGTCGGTGCCGACCGTATTGCGTCCAACGGCGATGTGGCCAACAAGATAGGAACATACAACGTCGCGGTGCTCGCCGAGCGTCACAACATACCCTTCGTGGTGGCCGCTCCCCTTACCACAGTGGATCCGTCCCTTCCCACGGGAGAATCCATACCCATCGAGGAAAGATCCCCGGATGAGGTCGCCGGATATGGTGATCTGTCCTGGGCACCGGAGAAGATTCACATCTACAACCCCGCGTTCGATGTGACGCCGGCCGAACTGATCACTGCCATTGTCACGGAGAAGGGGATCGTCCTGACCCCCTTCGGTCCGGGGCTTGCCTCTCTATTGGTCACGGAATAATAGAAATGCCTGGGGGCACCCTCGAATCGCTGATCTCCCTGGTCAGAAAAATCGGCCGCTTCCCTGTAACCGACTCTCTGACATCCCTGCTTCAATCCATTCACGATGCCGCCGCAGCCAGGGGGTATTCTGAGAACTTCGCCGAGCAGGCTGTAAGCGGGGCCTTGGGGACAGCTGATCCCCAGGCCGCACTGAACCGCCTGGCCAGGCTCCTGACCATGATCGATGACCCGAATTTTCGGTCCCTCCTGGAGGATCCGGACGGGTTGAAATCCCTGCTCGCCATTCTCGGATACAGCAACTTCCTGTCCTCTCTGATCCAGAGATCACCTGGGGACTACGTCTGGCTCATGAGAGAGGTTGGTCTTTCAGGCACCAGATACTCCTCCGCCATGCATGATGATCTGACAATGCGGCTTTCTGCTGGGGTTGAATTGGAGGATGCGGGTCGGATACTCAGGATCAACAAGTACAGGGAAATGCTGAGGATAGGGGTCCGGGATCTTCTCGGCGCGGCCACGTTGGAGGAGACGGTCCACGATATCTCAAACCTGGCGGAAGCCTCCATCGATGCGTCCGTGGAAATCGCCATGACCCATCTGAAACAGAAGCATGGAGTCCCCCTGAGGGTTACTGAAAGGGGAGTTACCCGACCCGGAAAATTCTGTGTGCTTGGAATGGGAAAACTGGGTGGGGAGGAGCTGAACTACAGCTCTGATGTGGACCTGTTCTACCTGTATTCCTCCCATGAGGGCATGACCACCGGCAGGCCTTCGAAATCGGGGGGCTACAGGGACTCAGTCGAGAATCATCGGTTTTACGTTCGTCTTGGTGAGACCATAACCCGGCTGCTCAATGAACGAACCGCTGACGGAATCGTTTTCAGAGTCGATCTCAGGTTGAGACCGGAGGGCGAATCGGGGGAGATAGCCTATTCCCTGCCTAGTCTGGACGTCTATTATCAATCCTGGGGCAGGACCATGGACCGGCTGGCTCTTCTGAAAGGCAAACCCGTGGGAGGAGACAGGCGGTTGGGCGAGGTGTTTCTCGAGAGTATGATCCGGTTCGTCTACCGTCGGCATCTGGACTACACCGCTATCGAGGAGATCGGTGTTCTCAAGGAGAAGATCCACCGGCAAATCGATGAGGAAACCCATGGAATAAGGGACATCAAACTGGGCCGCGGCGGGATCAGGGATATAGAATTCCTGATCCAGAGCCTCCAGCTCATTCACGGGGGGAGAAACCCCGCAATCCGTGAGAAAAACAGCCTCAGGGCTCTGGACCGGCTTATGAAAAACGGTTTCCTGACAGAGAGGGACGCCGAAACTCTTCGAGAGTCTTATATTTTCCTGCGCACGGTGGAACACCGCGTCCAGCTTGTCGAGGAAAGACAGACACACACTCTGCCGCACAGTGCGGATGAGATCTCGAAACTGGCTTATATTATGGGCTTCATCAGGGATGGGAACGGGGATGAACCACGATTCAGGGAGGCCCTGAACAGGGTGACCGAGGACGTCAGGGTCTGTTATGACCATCTGTTCTTTACAGAGGACGTGCCTCGGTCCTCGAGAGATATGCAGGAGCCAAACCTGCTCAGGGAAGATCTTACCGAGAAGGAAGCCGTTGAAGAACTTGGTTCAGCGGGTTTTTCGGATCCGGAGGCCGCATACAGAAATCTGCTCCTTCTCCGGGATGGGCCTTCCTACGGCCACTTCACGGACACCTGTCGTCACCTGCTCAGGCAAATCGCCCCCCGTCTTCTGGCTGAACTGAAAGGTGTTCCTGATCCCGATGCCGTCCTGGTTAACCTGAATCGGTTCATAGGAAAGGTTGGGGCCAGGGCCTCTTACTATTCCATGCTGGCCAGGAATCCCGAATCGATAAAGCTGCTCGCGTCGCTTTTCGGATCGAGTCCTTTTCTGTCCGGGTTTCTCCTCAGACAACCGGACCTGCTCGATCTCATGATTTCCGGAACCGACCTGTCCGAGGGCAGGAGCCTTGAGGACCTGGAAGAGGAGATCAGGGAAATACTGGGCCCCAGCCCATCCTTTGAGGATGAGTTGATAATGTTGAGGCGTTACAGGAATGGGGAGATCCTCAGGATCGGGCTGGGAGATCTTCTTGGGCTCCGAAAACTGCCTGGTGTGAACCTGGAACTCACAGCGCTCGCTGAAGGCCTTCTCCGGGCATCTTTCGATATGGCGGTTAGAGATGTTGCCGTGGACAGGGGCGACCCTCCAGGATCTTTCGGTGTTGTGGCCATGGGCAAGATGGGCGGTCGTGAGATGAACTACAGCTCAGACCTTGACCTTGTTTTTCTCTTCCAGGGGGGGGAGGGAAGCAGGGAGTTCTACACCCGGGTGGCCCAGAGGATGATCACCATTATTACAAGCCCCACCGGTGAGGGGGTGCTTTACCGTGCTGACATGCGGCTTCGGCCATCTGGGCATGCCGGTCCTCTCGTCACAACGCTGGACTCGTTCCGACGACATCACCAGGAGAATGCAATGGTGTGGGAACGCCAGGCTCTGATCAAAGCGCGCTGGGTTGCCGGAGACAGGGAATTTGGCGGGAATATTGCCGAGACCATCGATGAACTGACCTATTCGCATGCCATAGGAAAAGAGGAAGTTAGAGAGATCCGGCGGGTCAGGGACAGAATGGAAAATGAGATCGCAGGAGAGTCCAGTGGACAGTTCCATGATATCAAGGTGGGCAAGGGGGGTCTTGTGGATATCGAGTTTGCTGTTCAGGTTCTCCAGCTTTACTACGGGCACGACCTGCCCGAGGTACGCACAGCTTCCACAATGGAGGCCTTAAAGGCCCTCAAGGATTCTGGACTTGTCGAGGAAAACCAGTATAATGCGTTGCACCGCGCGTACATTTTTTTCAGAGAGATTGAGAACCGCTCGCAGCTCTATCAGGATCGCTCAGACCCTCGAATACCCGCTGATGAAAAAAAAGTCCAGCCGTTGGCCAGAAGCCTGGGATATGTTGGTGAGGCCGGATCGCCGGCCGATTTTCTCGAGAAGGTCAGGGACACAAAGTTTCTGATCAGGTCAGAATATGAGAACCTCATGGTATCCATTGAGAAGGAAAACGACTGAAGCTCTGGATTAGGCGGTGAGCGTCTGAAGACAGACCTGGAGATAATGGAGGAATATTCATGGTTACACCGGTGACAAAGATCTGGATGAACGGGGAGATGGTCGATTGGCAGAAAGCCCAGGTCCATGTTCTGACCCATACCCTTCATTACGGTCTCGGCGTTTTCGAGGGGATCCGATTCTACAAAACTCCGGAGGGTCCGGGAATCTTTCGGCTGAAGGAGCATCTCAGAAGATTGCACGATTCCTGCCATATCTCTCGCATCAAAATCCCCTTCGACTGGGATGTCCTGTGGGATGCCCATATCGAGATCGTTCGCGTTAACAAGCTTGAGGACGGCTACATCCGCCCGGTAGTCTATCTCAAAGATGGTCCGATGGGTCTGCTGGTTACCGAAGATCATCCTGTGGGCGTCTTTATCGCCACATGGGCGTGGGGCGCCTATCTGGGAGAGGAGGGACTGAAAAACGGTATCCGGACCAAAATATCTTCCTTCGTTCGCAACCACGTGAACGCCATGATGACCAAGGCCAAAATCAACGGCGCTTACGTCAACTCCATCCTGGCCAAAAGAGAGGCGATCCAGGCGGGTTATGACGAGACGATCATGCTGGATACCGATGGTTTCGTAAGCGAGGGCAGCGGTGAGAACCTGTTCATTGTAAGGGACGGTCGTATCAAGACCACATCCCTGACCTCCGTTCTCAACGGGATAACCCGTAACACAGTTATCACTCTGGCTTCCGAGCTGGGATACGAGGTTGTCGAGGACAGGTTCACCAGAGATGAACTGTATGTTGCCGATGAGGCTTTCTTTACCGGGACGGCCGCGGAAATAACGCCTATCCGGGAAGTGGACGACAGGGCCATAGGAGAGGGCAGGCCGGGACCCGTAACCCGTGCCATCCAGGATGCCTATTTTAAAGTTGTTCACGGAGGGGATTCCCGCTATCAGGACTGGATCACGGTTGTGAAGTAAGTAGAAGCAGGAGTACTTATTGACCGACAAACCGAACGAGGGAGAAAAGACCCTATACCTCATTGACGGTAGCTCCTATATCTACCGTGCCTATCATGCCATCCGCGGGCTCTCCACCAGGGATGGATTCCCCACCAACGCTGTTTACGGTTTTACCAACATGCTCCTGAAAATCCTCAGAGAGCATAGGCCCACCTACCTGGCGGTTGTCCTGGACTCAAAGGGACCAACCATGCGCCACGAAAAATTTCCCCAGTACAAGGCCAACCGCCCTCCCATGCCCGATGAACTGGCGGTCCAACTCCCTCACATTGAGCAGATCATCAAGGAGTTCCATATCCCTGCCATCAGGAAGGAAGGGGTTGAGGCCGATGATATTATCGCCACCCTTGTCCATCAGTGCGCTGAGGATGTGGACAACACAATTATCATCTCCTCGGACAAAGACCTCATGCAGCTGGTTTCATCAAGGGTCCGGATGCTGGACACCATGAAGGATCGATGGGTGGGGGTTGATGAAGTGCGCGAAAAATTCGGCGTCGAACCCGACCAGATCCGCTATGTGTTGGCACTGGCAGGGGACCGCAGCGACAATATTCCCGGCGTGTCCGGTGTCGGCATTAAAACCGCAGGGAAGCTTATCGCCAGCTACGGAACCCTGGGGGAACTTCTGGACCGGAGCTCAGAGGTGGGCGGCAGCGCCGGGAAAAACCTGGCCGCCGGGATCGATGACGCATTGCTGAGCCTGTCTCTCGTCACTCTGGAAAAGGATCTGGAACTGGGCATCTCCCTGGAGGATCTTCGGGCACAGGAGCCGGACAGCAATTCCCTGAGAGACCTCTTCAAGGAACTGGAATTTACACGACTCATCAATGAGGTAGCACCCCGGACATCCCTGAGCCGGGAGGGTTACCGCATGATCGTTGATGAGGATGAATTGTCGAACCTGATCGGAAAACTTAAGGGGGCAGGTCAATTTGTCATTGATGTGGAAACCGATAACAGGGACGCCATGAGAGCGAACCTGGCAGGTATCTCCCTTTCATGGGAACCGGGGCAGGCTGTTTACATCCCCCTTGCGCACCATTATCTGGGGGTCCCGAAACAGATTACCGAGGCCCGTGCCAGGGAGATTCTTGGCCCCGTACTGGCTGATTCAAGGATCGGAAAGATCGGGCAGAACATAAAGTACGATATGAAAGTGCTTGCGGGATCACAATGGCAGTTGAAGGGGATCGTGTGCGATACAATGGTCGCTTCCTACCTGGTTAATCCCTCCAAGCGAACGCATAGTCTGGCTGAGATCGCTTCAGAGAGGCTCAACCACACAATGATCAGCTACACGGATCTTACCGGGAAGGGAAGGAAGCAGATCCCCTTCAACCACGTGTCCGTGGAGGAAGCGGCGGTCTATTCCTGCGAGGATGCTGATGTCACCCTGAGAGTGATGCAGCCGCTCCTCGATGACCTGAAAGACATGAAGATAATGGACCTTTTTCAGGAAGTGGAGATGCCGCTGATCTCGGTTCTTACAGACATGGAAATGGCTGGTGTCATGATTGACACAACGCTTCTTGGCCGGCTCTCTTCGGAGCTGGCGGTAAAGATCGGAGATC
Organism: Pseudomonadota bacterium; assembly: GCA_003228585.1. Classification (GTDB taxonomy): domain Bacteria; phylum BMS3Abin14; class BMS3Abin14; order BMS3Abin14; family BMS3Abin14; genus SZUA-204. The sequence continues at coordinate 22,662 of QIEJ01000109.1, read as the reverse complement.
TGGCTGCCGGAATCCACCGTGAAGCAGGCCGGGATTTCAATATCAACTCTCCCCGCCAATTAAGCCAGGTCCTGTTCGAGGAGCTGGGTCTGCCGGTGCAAAAGAAGACCAAGACCGGATATTCAACCAACTCGGATGTTCTTCTCGAACTTTCCGAAAGACATCAGCTTCCGTCCATGGTCCTGGAGTACAGAAGCTTCTCAAAGCTCAAGTCCACCTACAGCGACGCTTTGCCTGTGCTGGTCAATCCCGGTACCGGGCGGATCCACACCTCTTTCAACCAGACAGCAACTGCCACCGGTCGGCTTTCCAGTTCCGATCCCAACCTGCAGAACATTCCGGTGCGCACGGAGACAGGCAGGAAGATTCGTGAGGCGTTCATAGCTCCGGAGGGGCGGGTTTTAATGTCGGCCGACTACTCCCAGATCGAGTTGAGAATCCTGGCCCATCTGTCCGAGGATGAAGAACTTCTGGAGGCATTCCGCAATGGGGAGGACGTCCATGCGCGTACAGCGAGGCAGGTCTTCGGAGCCGGAGAGGAAGTTGAGCCTGAACTGAGGAGACGGGCCAAAGTTGTCAATTTCGGGATCATCTACGGTATGAGCGCTTTCGGGCTTTCCAGAGAAATGGGGGTTCATCCCCGAGAGGCAGGCCAGATCATTGAGGATTATTTCTCCGTATATTCAGGTGTCAAGTCTTACATTGACCGTACGTTGGAAGGTGCCAGGCAGATGGGATACGTCATGACCCTCTTGAACAGGAGACGTTACCTTCCTGAGCTTGAGTCGTCCAACCCGAACCAGAGACAGTTGGGCGAGCGGATGGCAGTCAACACTCCGATCCAGGGTGCGGCAGCTGATCTGATAAAAGTGGCCATGATAAATGTCCATCGGAACCTCGGTGAGAAGGTGTCCGAGGCACGAATGATCCTCCAGGTCCACGATGAACTCGTGTTCGAGGTCCCTGCAGGAGATGAAGATCGCACAGCCGCAGTCGTCCGGGAGGCCATGGAAGGGGTCATGAAACTCAGGGTCCCATTGGTGGTCGATATAGGGTTCGGTGACAACTGGGCTGAAGCTCATTGACCGTTATCAAGCTGATGTGTTAAATTTTCACATGTTTTCCCGGGAAATCCGCACCTGCTTCGTTACCGGTGGAACAGGGTTTATTGGAAGCCACCTTGTTGATTTTCTTCTTGAACGGGGAGTTGAGGTGCGATGCCTGGTTCGCCGACCGTCAAACCCGGGATGGCTTGATGGCAAGTCAATCCAGATGATTCAGGGTGACCTTGACAACACTGATGCCCTCAGGGAAGGTGTTTCAGGAGCCGACGCCGTTTTTCATCTTGCCGGCACTCTCGCCGCGGGAAACCGGGAGGAGTACTTTCGGACCAACGCCGAGGGGTGCAGGAATATTGGCCGGACCGCCCTGGACTGCAGTAAACCGCCGGATGTGTTTGTCTATGTCTCGAGTCAGGCTGTCTCGGGACCCAGCGGAACCGGAGGTCCGTTAACGGAGAGCGCTCTTCCTGTGCCGATCACCGATTACGGCCGGAGCAAGCTCGAGGGTGAAAACATCCTGCACAACATGAAAGCACTGCCCCTGGTTGTGGTTCGCCCGCCGACGGTTATCGGTCCCAGGGACAGGGAGGCATTTATCTTCTTTCGCCTGGCTTCCATGGGTATCTTCCCCATTCTTAACCGGCGTTCCATGGTCAGTATGATCTTTGTGGACGACCTGGTTAAAGGTGTCTGGCAGGCTGCCGAATCGGGGAGGATCGGAGAAAAGTATTTTATCGCCAACCCGATACCATTGGGCATGACACAGCTTCCGGGTATTCTGGGGAAAGCGCTGGGCAGGAAAGTGAAGGGAGTTTTCATACCGAGGCCGGTTTTGGCCGCTGCTGCCGCCGGATCTGAACTGTGGGGAAAGGTCTCGGGTCGAATGACCGTTTTCAACCGCGACAAGGTCAACGAACTCACTGCGTTCGGATGGGTGTGCAGCACCCGGAAGGCAAAAGCGGAACTGGGTTTTATGGCCAAAATCCCGCTGGAAACAGCTTTTGTTATCACAGCTGATTGGTACAGGGAGAACCACTGGTTGAAATAACGATGATTCAGGAGGCAAGAGTGGGAATCTTCGATAAATGTCATCATTTCGAAAGGCTCGAGCAAGTGCGGGCTGCTGGTCTTTATCCCTACTTCAGGGTGATCGAGTCGCAACAGGATCCGGTGGTTATCATGGACGGTAAGGAAGTCGTCATGTGCGGGTCCAACAACTACCTGGGATTGGCATCACACCCCAAGGTCAAGGAGGCCGCTGCCGCAGCTGTCATGAAGTACGGTACGGGCTGCGCCGGATCCAGGTATCTTAATGGAACGCTGGATATCCATGTCGCTCTTGAGGAGAAGCTTGCGGATTTTTTCCGCAAGGAATCCGCCCTGGTCTATGCGACCGGATACCAGACGAACCTCGGAGTGATCTCGGCACTGGTGGAGAGGGGAGAGATAGCCATAAACGACAGGCTCAATCACGCCTCCATTATAGATGGTTGCCGGCTGTCCTTCGGCGAGACAAAAAAATTCCACCACAACGATTCCCGGGATCTGGACCACCTTCTGGAAAAATACAGGGACAAGAGCAAGCTGGTCATTGTGGACGGGGTCTTTTCCATGGAGGGCGACATCAGCTCTTTGCCGGACATTGTCCGGCTCAAGGAGAAACATGAATTCGGACTCATGGTTGACGATGCCCATGGGGTAGGAGTTCTGGGCAGGACCGGGCGCGGAACGTGTGAGCACTTCGACCTCGAGGACGAAGTCGATATCATCATGGGTACCTACAGCAAGTCCCTGGGCACCATCGGAGGATTCGTGGCCTCATCCGAAGAGATCATCGACTACCTGAAGCATATGAGCAGGTCCATGATCTTTTCCGCAAGCCTGGCCCCGGCCCTGGTGTCTGCGGTCAGCGCCGCTCTGGATATCATCGATCAGGAGCCGGAACGCCGGGAGCGGCTCTGGAAGAACACCCACCGCATGATGGACGGATTCAAATCCTACGGATTCGATATCGGTGGTGCGGCGACTCCCATCATTCCCGTTGTCGTCGGTGAGGATCTTCTGGCGTTTCAGTTTGCCCTCATGCTCCAGGATGAAGGTGTGTTCGCCAATCCTGTGGTAAGCCCTGCCATACCCTCAGGCAGAGCCCTCATCAGGACCAGCTATATGGCTACCCACACGGATGAGCATCTGGACCGGGTGCTGGAAGTCTTTGTCAAAGTAGGCCGAGAGCTGGGGCTTATCACTTAAGCCAATTCCAGATTTACCTTCGACAGGCTCAGGGCCTTGAGCGGAGTCGAAAGGCATATTTCAGATTCCAAAGAGAAGGAGCTGGTTTTGTTGCCATTTCGAATCAAGTTTTTCAGGTTTTATCTTGAGTTTGGAATGTGGGATTTGGAGTTTGGAATTTTCCAATGACTCTTCAAATAGTTGACGCTGGGCGTGGGCGTCATTACAAAGATTTCATCAAACTTCCCTGGAAGATCTATCGTAATAATCCTTACTGGGTTCCCCCACTGAGGAAGGACGTCTCGGAGCTTCTGTCCCCGAAGCACCCTTTCTACCGGCATGCGGAGCGAAAACTTTTTCTCTGTCTCAGGAACGGGATTCCCGCGGGAAGGATCGTCGGTATCGTCAACCACCGGCACAACGAGTTCCACGGCGAGAAAGCAGGATTTTTCGGTTTTTTCGAGGCGGTCCGGGATCCGGAGGTGGCTTTCGCTCTGCTGGATGCGGCTGAAGGCTGGCTCAAGGAAAAGGGGATGGAGTTCTGCCGCGGGCCGGTCAACCCGAGCACCAATGAGGAGTGCGGGATGCTGGTGGACAATTTCGTCTCACCTCCCTTCGTGATGATGACCTTCAACCCGCCCTATTACCCGAAACTGGTTGAAGGAGCCGGCTATTTGAAGGAAAAGGACCTTTTCGCCTATTTTTTCGATGCGGGGGGAGGCATCCCGGACCGCCTGGAGAAAATCGCAAGGAGGATCAGAAAGAGGGAGAAAGACCTCGTTGTCCGGCCGCTGGACATGTCCCGGTTCAAGGAGGAGCTGGAGGTCGTGCGCTCGATCTACAATGAAGCGTGGGAGAAAAACTGGGGTTTTGTACCCATGACCGATGAGGAACTCGATCACATGGCCAAAAAACTCAAGCCCCTGGTTGTCCCGGAGATGGTGTCCTTCGCCTTTATCGATGGTGAGCCTGCGGGCTTCATTCTGTCGCTGCCTGACTACAACCAGGTCCTGAAGCATCTCAACGGACGGCTCACTTCACTGGGAATAATAAAAGCAATAAAGGCATCCAAAAACTTTAAAAGCGGCCGGTGTCTGACCCTGGGTGTGAGGGAGAAGTTCCGGAAGAAAGGTATCGACGCCATCATGTTCGCCGAGGTCTGGGGTTACGGTGTCAGGAGCGGGTACTGGTACGGGGAGTTGTCCTGGATCCTCGAGGACAATCGAATCGTTAACGAAACCGTGACCAAGATCTTCGGCGCCCGCCACTACAAGACCTACCGGATCTACCGTAAAGATTTCCCGGACGTCTGATATGGCATTCGGCAGCGTAAAGGCTGAACTGCCCAGGACGGTTTTTCATGCTGTGGGAGGGATCTTCCTCGCGGCGCTGGGATATCACCTTCCAGGGATCTCCAACAGGGTTGCGCTGGGCACGATCCTGCTTGTCACAATGGCTGTGGAGGCGGCAAGGCATTTCAGCCCTCCCTTCAACAGGTTTACCCGGAGCAGCCTTGGCATCTTCATGCGCCCTTCCGAACATGATGGAATTACCGGGACCCCGGCCTTCGTGGGCGGGGTTTTCCTGGTCTTCCTGCTCTTCCCCCGGGAAATAGCCGTGCTGTCGCTGGTCCCCCTGGTTCTCGGTGACAGAGCGGCGGCCCTGGCTGGAAAGGGATTCGGAAGGATCAGGATCGGAGACAAGACCCTCGAGGGAAGCATCGCCTGTTTTGTGGTGTCTATCACCGGTTATCTGATCCTGAGAAGGTTTTTCGGATCCATCCAGCATATCGGCCTTCCGGTTCTGCTGGGTGCTTCCCTTATAGGAACCCTGGCCGAGGCACTCCCCCGCCCTTTCAATGATAACCTGACCATCCCCCTCGCGGTCGGCGCATTTTTGAAGATTGTCACCCCTTAAACTGTTTACCATATGAACTTCAGTTCAGGACAGATGATAAAGAGCGGGATCAATGACGCAGTCCCCATAATTATCGGGTACGTTCCCATGGGTGCTGCATACGGAATCATAGCCAGGCAGAGCGGTATGGGTCTGTTCCCGGCCATCCTCATGTCCCTGATCGTCTTTGCAGGAGCCAGTCAGTTCATAGCGGTAGGTCTGTTGGCGGGAGGAGCCTCGCCTTTCGAGGTGGTTCTGACAACCTTCTTCGTCAATCTCAGACATGTTCTCATGAGCGCATCTCTCTCCCCCTTTTTCAAGAAAGTCAGCAGCAGGATTATCCCCTTTGTCGCCTGGGGAGTCACCGATGAGACCTATGCGATTTCCATAGGGAAATTCAATGCCCGGCAGGCTGACTACAGGTACAGCCTGGCTCTTAACTATACGGCCTACGCCAGCTGGATCACCGGGACGGTAATGGGTGCCTTCGCCGGATATATCGTGCCGGCCGCTCTTCAGAGCAGTCTGGAATTTGCTCTTTATTCCATGTTTGTCGGGTTGCTGATTCTTCAGCTTTCGAACCGGCTTCACATGTTGATCGCTGTTTTTTCAGCATCCATGTCCATCATTTTCTCACGCTTCATGGGCGGTACCTGGCGGCACATTATCGCCGCGGCCATGACAGGCGCGACCCTCGGTTTGCTCCTTGAAGAGGGGACACGGAGAAGAGGGGATGGGGCGCATGGGCGAAGGGGCGCGGGTTGATAATGTTGGAGCTGGGGAACCGGGGAATCGGTGAAACGGAGAAAAAGCGCCGTCATCGCGAGCTGAACCCGAGCGAAGCGATCTCAGTTAGATGAGACTTCCGCGGTCGCTGTGCTCCACGGGATTGCCGCGTCATCACGCCGCTGGCGTGATTCCTCGCAATGACTGTTTTTGATCTTGGATGTTGAATTAAGTAAATTTGAATCTGAATTTTTTACTTTGAATCTGGAGTTGACTTGAAACCTGAAACTTTAAAACTCTCAGGAAAATGAGTATGGAGACGAAGGCATGTGGGCCGTCACCTACTTCCCGCGCCTGATTCCCCTTGCGGCCCTCTCCCAGGTGCGATTGCCGCGGGTCGTAATGACCTGGCTCAGCTACCTCCCCGCGGCCATCCTTTCAGCGCTTATCCTTCCAGGCGCCATCACCGCCGATGGGGCTATCGACGCCGGTCTCGCCAATCCGAACGTCATGGCGCTTCTGGCAAGCTTCATCATAGCTGTGAGAACGAAGAGCCTGGTCCTGACAATGGTTATCGGGAGCCTCACGGTGTTTGTGGGGCAGGTGGTTTTGGGTTGAATTTGTGATAGAATTTACAGTTCAGGCTTGACAAACACGGGCTGGACCAATATTTAAAGCTTGGTCCGTTGTTGGCAGCGGCACATCGGTCGTACTTGATTCCGATGTGTAAGAGGCAGGGGGGCGCGCTCTCTTCGGTATCAGAAAAGTGGTTTTGTTTCTCCATGAACCGATTGGCAGTGAAAAGGGAGGTTGCATGTACAAAAATATTCTCATTCCGACAAAGGGCTCGAAGAACTGTGAAGAGGCCCTCACAGAGGGTGTCAAGCTTGCCAAGGCCATCAGCGCCAGGGTGACAGGGGTTCATGTTGAGCCGAAACTCTCTCCGGGGGAGATTCTGGAGACCTACCAGCCCGACATCCTGTGGGGACGCGGTGATGCCGACAAAGCACAGGATGCGCTGGCTCAGGTTGAAAAAATACACAAGGCTATGGCGGACGAGGTCCTGTCAAAACTTGAAAAGATGGCAAGCGATGCGGATGTGGTTTTTGAAGGCGTCTTTATCGACAGAGAATCCCCTGTGGATGGCATATTGAAGATCGCGGAAAGAAAGAACTGTGATCTTATCTTCATGGCATCGCACAGCACAGTGAGCAGCATGGTTGGCGCAATTCTGGGGGGCGTGACAACAAAGATCCTCCGTTATTCGAAGATCCCCGTGCTGGTTCACCGCTGCTAGGAGTCTGTCGGAGAACTCTGTTCTCCGGTATGCGCCGGGAATGCCTTTTTACTTTCCGGATAAAACGATAATTGGGAGATGGTTCTATGACCGCGGTGTGTAAACATGAGGGACTGAATCAGTGGGTCGATGAAATGGCCACTCTTTGTAAGCCTGACCAGATCCGCTGGTGTGATGGCTCGAAGGAAGAATACGATCGCATGACGGCCTTGATGGTGGAAAGTGGCGCCGCCATTCCTTTGAAGAAGCGTCCAGAGAGTTTTCTTTTCCGGTCTGATCCCACCGATGTCGCACGTATCGAAGGCCGCACCTATCTCAGTACCCTTTCCGAGGAGGATGCGGGCCCGACCAATAACTGGATCGATCCCACCCAACTGAAGGAAACGATGAAGGGTCTTTACAACAGCTGCATGAGGGGGCGCACCATGTATGTCATTCCCTTCTCCATGGGTCCCATAGGCTCTCCTCTGGCAAAGATCGGCGTCCAGTTAACCGAAAGCCCCTATGTGGTCTGCAACATGCACATTATGACTCGAGTAGGAGACAGGGTGATCGAAGCCCTCGGCGATGACGGGGAGTTTATCCCCTGCCTGCACTCGGTTGGAGCGCCGCTGGAGCCCGGCCAGAAAGACGTTCCATGGCCTTGCGCTCCCATCAAGGATAAATACATCAGCCACTTCCCCGAGGAGAATCTCATCTGGTCCTACGGCTCCGGGTATGGGGGCAACGCCTTGTTGGGCAAAAAGTGCCTCAGCCTTCGTATCGCTTCCTCCATGGCCCGAAGAGAAGGCTGGCTGGCCGAGCACATGCTCATCCTGAGACTCATCAGCCCCGAGGGCCGCAAATATCACATAGCCGGAGCCTTCCCATCCGCGTGCGGCAAGACCAATCTGGCCATGATTCAACCGACCATACCGGGGTGGAAGGCCGAGACCCTGGGTGATGATATCTGCTGGATGAAGATCCGGTCTGACGGCCGGATTCACGCCATCAACCCCGAAACAGGGTTCTTCGGTGTGGCCCCGGGCACCTCCAGTGTTTCCAACCCGGTTGCCAACGAAATGCTGAAGGAAAAGACAATCTTCACCAACTGTGCCCTGACGGACGATGGGGATGTCTGGTGGGAAGATATGGACGGGCCTCCACCGGCTCACGCCATCGACTGGAAAGGCAGGGATTGGGCACCGGGCAGTGATGAACCGGCAGCCCATCCCAATGCCCGCTTCACGTCTCACGTAAGCCAGTGTCCCAGTGAAGCTCCCGACTGGGAGGATCCCGAGGGGATCCCCATAGACATATTTATCTTCGGCGGCCGCCGTTCTTCGGTCATCCCGCTGGTGTACGAGTCCTTTAACTGGGATCATGGCGTTTTTATGGCGGCCTCGGCTTCTTCCGAAGCCACGGCGGCGATCCTCGACAAGGTCAGCCCGATACGCCGGGATCCCTTCGCCATGTCACCGTTCTGCGGTTACAACATGGGCGATTATTTCCAGCACTGGTTCGAAATGGGTGACCGGCTGGGGGAGAACGCTCCCAGGATCTTTTACGTCAACTGGTTCCGGAAGGGAGAAGACGGTCGATGGTTGTGGCCCGGCTTCGGTGAGAACAGCAGGGTTTTGAAGTGGATGTGTGAAAGGATCGATGGTAAAGCGGGGGCGAAACAAACCCCTGTCGGTCTGATGCCGGGAGAGGGTGACCTTGATCTCGAGGGTCTTTCCATCCCATCTGAGGATCTCAGGAAGCTTCTCGAGGTTGATCCCCAATTATGGCAGGGCGAGATACCGGATATCGAGGAGTATTTTGAGCAGTTCGGCAGCCATTTAACAGATCGCATGAGAACCCAACTGGACGCCTTCAAGGAAAGACTGGCCAAGGCCTGACTTAACAATTCAGAGTGCCGATACCAGAACACCAGCTCACTTTCAGGGGGGGCTGGTGTTTTTTTTCAGAAATTCCATCCTCTCTCTCAAAATGGGAATTTCAGTGCTATAATATTAATATCCCACTCTTTTAAGGGAAAAAGACGAAACAGGTAGACGAAACAGGTAAAAGAGGAGGGCGATCTCACATATACTGAATTCTATTGACAAAGACTTTTCCATGGCCTACATTATTGGTCCGACCACCATACCTCAACACCAAACAAGGAACATTTAGCTCAAACAAGGCTGTTGAGGGTTATTTTAGTTGATTGTTGGTCTGACCACCGTACCACCAACGCTAGCCAGGCTGTCTGGTCTGACCACCAAGCCGTCATGTGTGTGGAGGATTTGGCGTTAGGCGATGAAAAAAACAAAATTTAAATCGATACAGCACGTATCTCTGCGGGTTGCCGAAGCATTTATCGAGGAGGCCGGAAAAGGTCTTGCCCGTGTGGATGAGGCAGTATTGAAGAGTCTGGGAGCGGTACCCGGAGAAACACTTAAGATTTCCGGTCGGGGATCGACAGTCGCTCGAGCTGCCCAGACCACTCCGGAATATTCCGGCCAGAATCTGATCCAGATCGACGGTATCACCAGAGATAATGCAAAAGTAACAGTAGACGAATGGTGCACCATCGAAAAGGTCCCCCACAAATCGGCTGAGAGTATCCTTCTCTCACCCATGGAAACCTCCAGCATCATCCCGAAAGAATCGGAGATTCCCCATATAAGGCAGTTGCTTGCCGGAAAGCACGTCGTACAGGGGGATAAAGTTCAGGTTACTCTGTTTGGGACCCGTCCCCAGTTTTTCTTCATTGACGGGGCAAGTCCGCGAGGCGCGCTGCGTATTACCGCCAACACGGATATCAACTTTAAGGCTGCCGACGTCTCCCATGAGAAAGCAAACAGAGTTTCCTATGAGGACATTGGAGGCCTGGAAAGTGAACTGACTCACATCAGGGAAATGATCGAGCTTCCCCTGAAGTTCCCTGATCTCTTTACCTCCCTGGGCATCGATCCACCCCGGGGTGTTCTTTTGTCCGGACCGCCCGGGACGGGAAAAACCCTCGTGGCCCGTACTATCTCCAATGAGGTCAGGGCGCACTTCATCCACGTCAACGGGCCAGAGGTCATCCACAAGTTCTATGGAGAGAGCGAGGCAAAGCTCAGGGATGTTTTCGAAGAGGCCCGGAGAAATGCTCCCAGCATCATCTTCCTCGATGAGATAGACGCACTGGCTCCGAGGAGGGCCCAGGTTATCGGTGATGTTGAGAAACGTGTTGTGGCTCAACTTCTCGCCCTGATGGATGGCCTGGTCGCAAGGGGTGAGGTGGTTATCATCGGCGCTACCAATATGCCGGAGCTTGTGGACCCGGCCCTCAGGCGCCCCGGGCGTTTCGATCGTGAGATTACCATAGGTGTGCCCAATCAGGCTGGTCGCCTGGAGATCCTGAAGATCCACTCCCGCAAGATGCCGCTGACTGCCGATGTGGACCTGGATAAACTGGCAGAGATCACCCATGGATATGTGGGGGCCGATATCGCCGCCCTCTGCAAAGAGGCTGGGATGGCGGCTCTTCGCCGTATTCTGCCTGGCATCAAGTTTGAAGTAGACAGCAAACCGACTCTGAAAAAGGGCATGAAGATCGAGGTCACCTCCGATGATTTCCTGACGGCCTTCAAAGGAGTGGAACCAACCTCAACCCGGGAATTCCTGACTGAAAGATCCCGCATTACCTTCAGCGATGTTGGAGGATTAAAGGAGATAAAGCGGAATCTCAAATCCATCCTGCAGCTCCCATCCCGCGACCTGCCAATCTTCGCGAATACCCGTATCGGCCCACCGAAGGGTATCATGTTCACAGGTCCATCCGGCACCGGAAAGACCCTGATGGCCAAGGCCCTTTCAGGAGAGATGGGCATGACCCTCATAATGGTTGATCCCCCATCCCTTCTTTCGAAATGGGTAGGGGAGACAGAAAAGGGCCTGAGGGAAGTGTTCAAGAGGGCCAGGCAGGCTTCACCGTGCATCCTTTTCCTGGACGAGATCGAAGCCATCGCCCAGGCTCGTTCGGCCGAGTACTCCAGTGATGTCTCCCAGAGGGTAGTCAGCCAGCTCTTCCGGGAACTGGATGAGCTTCACGGGTCCCTGGGGGTTTTCGTAGTTGCTGCCACTAACCGGATAGATCTTGTTGAGCCGGCTCTGCTCAGGGCGGGGCGATTCGATTACATCATGGAATTTCCTCTTCCCGATCGAGAAGCAAGAGAGGCGATTCTGAAGACCTATCTTGATTCTCTTCCACTGGATACCGATGTGGATATCAATTCCATCCTGCAGGCTGGCGAGGGATGGACCGGAGCCGATATCGAGGCTCTTTGCAAAAGAGCCATTATGATGGCCATTGAAGAGGCCTTTGGGAGTGGGAAGGATAAGGATCTTACGGGCTGTGTCGTGACCTCCAGGCATTTTGAGGAAGCTGCCACCCAGCACACAATTGTGTCGACCAATCCCATAGTTCCCAAGCAGATGCACTGAGTGTAAAGCCTGCAAATGTTCAAGCCGGTAAAAAAAACCAGAGTTTACGAGGAGATTGTTTCAAAAATAAAAGACATGATCAGCCAGGGCAAACTCAAATCCGGAGATCAACTTCCTACGGAGCGCGAGCTGTCGGAAGTTTTCAAAGTGAGCCGGTCATCCGTCCGGGAGGCACTTCGCACGTTGGAAAGTCAGGGTTATCTGGAGAGCCGGCAGGGAGACGGAACATATATAGCCAGCCAATCTGTTGAAACACTGGTCCAGCCGCTGGCCTCCGCAATCCTTTCGAAGAAGGACGCTCTGGCGGAGCTTTTTGAGATGCGGCGCCTCATTGAGCCGCAGTTGGCCTATCTGGCCGCGGAGCGAGCCACACCGGATGAGATTGCTGAGATGGAGAAGATCCTGAGCGTGCAGGAAGAGCAGATTTCCAGGGGAGAGACCGGCACTGATTTCGACAAGACCTTCCATTGCACGCTTGTCCAGGCGACGAAAAATCAGATACTCATTCGAATCATGGACAGCGTTATGGATGCTCTGGCTGAAAGCCGTGACCAGTACCTTCAGGTAGAGGGAAGACCCGAGAAGTCTCTCGTCCGTCATAGAGAGTTGTTAAATTTTGTAAAAGCCGGGGATAAGGAGCTCGCGGCCGACATCATGCGTGAGCACCTTGAGGATATAGAAATCAGTCTGTTTGGGGTGAAAGGAAAGGAGGAACCAGTAAAACCCGACTAGAAGGGGGGGGATATAGGACTATCATCCTATGTAGAAAACTGGAGTTCTACCAATAGAACAAGGGAGGAAAATCATTATGTCCGATGTATATGAAATTACTATTTGGGCGCGCGGGGTGGTCCAGGATATGGAAGGGCGACACATGACCCTTATCATGGCCAGCTCAGCGGACAAGGACGGCAAGTTTGTTCAGGCGTGGGACGATTATGCGGACCTGCCTGACAGAGTTGGAGTTCCACTGCGGAAGTATGTCCGCATCAGCGATGAAGAGATCGAGATGCGCTACGAGTATGAGAACAAAAACCCCAGCCTGGTCGTGATCATGGACGACACCATCGTCAAGGGATTGAATATTCTCTGGGGCATGGATAAAGGCGGAGTCCTGGTCGTCAACTCCAAGAGATCTCCCGATGAGATCCTCAAGTTCATCCCCAACAAGGACCTGCTCAGCAAGATCATCTGTGTTGACGCCGAGGAGGAGTTCTCCATGGAAGGTCTGGACTTCATGGGATCTGAGGGTGGCGTTGAAGTCTCCGCTGTCGGTGCTGGAATCTCGGCGGTGCTGGCCGGTGCTGCATGCCACGGAACTGACAACCTGACCATTGACAGCCTGGTCGCGGTGTCGGCCAACAAAGAGGGTGCCAAAGCGGGCTACGAGTCAGCAGTGGTAAAAGACCTGTAAAACGTCTTTGAGCCTGGAAGGAGAAAGTTATGAGCAAAAAGTACTGCGAAAAGTTCAATATTCCTAAACACTTGCAGGTCCCCCTGGGAGCGGTTCTCCCCGCGAACAAGAAAGAGAACAAGGGGATGATCACCGGGAACTGGAGAACTGTCCGTCCGGTTATCGACCATGAGGCCTGCACTCTGTGCCTGAACTGTTTTCTCTTCTGCCCCGATGCCACCTGGCATCTGGACGAGAAGGAAGAGAAGATGGTCTGGAACGCGGACTACTGCAAGGGCTGCCTCATCTGTGAAAACGAGTGCCCCGTGGATTGCATCAGCGCAGTCAACGAACTGGAATTCAAAGGTGGTGTGGTCCGCCTGGAGAAACCTTTCTAGGAGGAGGAATATAAAATGGCGAAAGAAATGTTTTTGGCTGGCTGCTCTTCTGCAGCTTACGGTGCCATGTTGTCAAGAGTCGAGGTTATCAGCTCTTACCCCATTCGCCCCTACACGGGGATTATGATGGAACTGTCCAAACTGGTCGCCAACGGCGAGCTCGATGCCGAGTTTGTTCACGGCGAGGGTGAGCATGCCCAGGTTTCCATTGCTTACGGAGCATCCGCTGCCGGGGCAAGGGCCTACACGGGAAGCTCCGGTGTGGGTGTGACCTACGCAATGGAGTGCTACTCTCCTGCCGCCGGCGGGCGACTGCCCTGCCAGATGGCCATCGCAGACCGCGCGCTTGATCCTCCAGGTGACTTCGGGTCCGAGCACACCGACGTCATGAGCGCTCGAGATCAGGGATGGATCATGGGCTGGGCTGCCGATCCGCAGGAAGTCCTGGACAACACCATCATGTATTTCAAGATCGGTGAGGATGCCAGGGTTCTGCTGCCCCAGTTCTGCTGCCAGGACGGTTACTTCGTTTCCCACATCCCCGGGAAGGTGAGCATCCCCGATCAGAAGGCTGTGGACGAGTATCTGCCGCCTTTTAACAACCCCCATCCTCTGGATCCCACTAAGCCTGTCTCCCACGGTCCGCAGATCTTTCCCGACCAGGGACCGGCCATCGATCTCCAGAGAGCCCAGGCATTTATCGATACCCCCAAGGTCATTGAAGAGGCCGTCGCTGACTTCAACAAGCAGTTCGGCCGAAACTACGACCCCTTCCTGGAGGAGTACATGACGGACGATGCTGAGTTCGTCTTCTTCCTGCAGGGCGGCCACGCAAGGACGGCCCGTTTTGCCGTGAACCATCTCAGGGAAAAGGGCGTCAAGGCTGGTATGGTGAGGCTGCGCTTCATGAGGCCGTTCCCCACAGAAGCTGTTGCCGAGAGCCTTTCCAAGTTCAAGGCTGTTGGAACCATCGAGACGAGCACCTCCTACGGTGGAGCCATGAAGGGTGGAAACCTTATTCATGAGGTCCGGTCCGCTCTGTACGACGTGCCCAACCCTCCGCCTGTTACCTCTTTCATGGCCGGTCTCGGTGGTGAGGTCGTCTCCCTCGAGGAGTTCTACAGCATGGCGAAGGTTCTCACCCAGGCAGCCAAGGACGGCAAGGTCGACCAGTACGTATACTGGGTGAACTTCGACAAGGTCTAGGCGATATCAATGTCTTTAGCCTGTCAGCAGATTGATAGATGCTGATAAGTTGATAAGGAGAATATAATGGCGAAAGCAGTTGAAACTCAGAACCTGGAAATGGCCAAGTCGGCCCGCAGGGTACCCCAGGAGGAATGGTATCTTCCCGGGCACCGGACCTGCCAGGGTTGTGGACCGGCTCTTACCTACAAACTGGTGTCCAAGGCGACAGGAGGCGATTCGATCTTTCTCGGACCGACAGGCTGTATGTACGTTGCCAACACCAGTTATCTATGCAGCCCCTGGGCTTATCCCTGGATGCACACCCAGATCACCAACGCCGGGGCCGTAGCTTCCGGTATCGAGGCAGCCTATCAGGTCCTCATCCGGAAGGGCAAGTACAAGGGAAAACTCCCCAACATCGTCTGCATGGCTGGTGACGGTGGATCCATTGACATCGGCCTGCAGGCCATGTCCGGTATGATGTACAGAGGTCACGATGCTCTCTTCATCATGTATGACAACGAGTCCTATGCGAACACGGGTATCCAGACTTCGCCGGCGACACCCTACGGCGCCAACACGACCTTCACCCCCCCGGGCAAGGCCATTCCCGAGGGTAAGGTGCTGTTCCCCAAGGATGCCTGCCAGCTGGTCATCGGTGGACATCCGGCCGTGCACTACGTGGCGACGGCTTCGCTGGCCTATCCTGTTGATCTCATCAACAAGGTCCGCAAGGCGCTCAACTACAAGGGCCCGACCTTCGTACACATTCATTCCCCCTGCCCGAAGGGCTGGCTGTTCGATGCCAAGAAGACCGTTGAGGTCGCCAAACTGGCCATCGAGACAGGAATGTGGGTCAATTACGAGTGGGAGAACGGCGAGTACACCTATCAGCACACTCCCAAAGAGTACAAGCCTGTCGCTGGGTACATGAAGGGCCAGCAGCGCTTCGCACATCTTACCGATGCACACATCGCCAAGATGCAGGCCTTTATCGATGCCAAGCTGAAGGCCCCGGGGATCCCGGTGGCGCTCCCCGTCCAGGGACCAAGGGAGAGTTAAAAAAGACATCACAGGACATAAACATCAATCGGGCATCCTCCCCGTCATAAGGGAGGATGCCCGAAAGGGATTCTTACAGATCAAAAGGGTAGGGAAATGGTCTTGCAAAGTGGGCGAATGGTCTGTTCATTCAGGCCTTAAGCTGCTGCAAAACTGAGGCCCCTGTGATAAGATCACCGGTGGAAAGTCCCTTGATCTCGAGAAGGGGACTGTCGCCTTTTCCAGGGGTTTAAAACCCAACCATTCTAATAGAAAAGGGGGTGTAATCGAAGAAATGTTCGGAAGAATGCGAAGGAGGGGGGGAGAAGAAGTTAACCACGGTCTGAAGACCCTATTGAAGGAGGAAAAAAGACCATGAGTGGAATTAGATCACGTTATTCATTTGTGCTTATTACGATTATGGTATGTGCCGTTCTGTTTGTCTTCGGCGAGGTAGCCGAAGCCGCTGACTGGCCTACCAGGCCTGTCGAGTTCGTCATATCAGCCGGTGCGGGCGGTGGTGCCGACAAATATGCCCGTTTCCTGGTCGGCCTCAACGTCAAGAACAAGTACATCGACGAGGTTATAATCCCGGTTAACAAGCCCGGTGGCGCGGGGGCCGTGGCCATGCAGTACCTTCTCACCCAGAAGGGCAATGGCCACATGATGCTCATCACCCTGAACAGCTTTGTCACCACGCCGCTGTTCCAGAAACTTCCATTCACATTCCGGGACTTCACGCCTGTTTTCTTGCTTGCTCTGGACAACTTCCCGCTCTGGGTCCAGAAGGACAGCAAGTTCAAGACCTTCGAGGACTTCCTCAGCGAGGCGAGGAAGAGGAGCATATTGGTTGGTGGAACCGGTTCCAAGCAGGAGGATGAGATCGTCTTCCGCGCTATCGAGAAAATAGGCAAAACCAAGCCCTTCAAGTATGTTCCCTTCAAGGGCGGCGGTGCTGTGGCCAAGGCCCTCGTGGGTGGTCATATTGAGGCCAGCGTGAACCAGGTCAGTGAGGCCGGTCCATTCTATCCCGAGTTCGTGCGCCCTCTGGTGGTCTTCCAGGACGAGCGCCTCGATGTCAAGGGTTATGAGGACACCCCCACGGCCAAGGAGCTGGGCTTCGACTTCAGCTACAACATGATGCGGGGCATCTTCGCTCCTCCGGGTATTTCCAAATCGGAGCAGGCAGGATTGGTAGCTCTGTTCAAGGACATTTCCAAAGATCCGGATTGGCTGGCATTTGCGGCCAAAACCGGCTTGCAGCCGACCTCCATCACGGGTGACGATCTGATGAAATTCGTTGAGAATTATGAGAAAAAACACATCACGATCATGAAGGCGCAGGGCTGGCTCAAGTAGCCTTCGATTAAGGAGTATTCACTTACGAAAGCTGACATTGGGGGTGCAGGGTTACTACGGTGATCCTGCGCCCCCTCTTGTCGCACCCCTGGGAGGCAAGTTTTGAAAAAAGGTGAGATCATTACGGCGGGGCTCTTTATTCTCGTGGCCCTGATTGGGATTATGGACGCTTCCCGGCTGGGTTTCGGCTGGGAGGCAGACGGTCCTCAAGCGGGTTTTTCCGTCTTCTGGCTGGCTTTGCTGCTGCTGGTCTGTGCTGTATTACTCGTCGTCATTAACCTGAAGAAAACAGATCCAGGTGACAGATTCTTTGAAAACAAGGAGGGTCTTGCAGAGGTGGTGCGGATCTTCTTCACGGCGATTCTGCTCGCAATCGGGATCGTCTACACTGGGGTCTATTTCGCGACTATAGGCTATTGCCTTCTTTTCGTCCGGTGGCTCGGGAAACACCGCTGGGCCACGGTTATTATCTTTACTATTATTATGACAGGGGCCGTTTATTTCGGCATGGAGAAAGGGTTGAAGCTTCCTCTGCCCAAAAGCCTTCTCTGGCGGAAGGGACTGTTTCCTATTTAGAGGGACTGTTTCCTATTTACTTGATTATTGAGATCCAATTCATTCAATCAACGAGATGATACAGGGCTGTTGCCGATTTGATAGCCTCCAATAGACCGTTGGAGTTTTTTTGGAGAACGGCATCAGCGCAGGAGGTATAAATGGAAACACTTGCTAACCTTTTGGTGGGATTCGGGGTCGCATTTCAACCTCTGTCCCTGTTCATGATGACCGTGGGCCTTTTACTGGGTCTGGCGGTGGGTGTTCTTCCAGGACTCGGAGGCACCGCCGGCGTGGCGCTTTTGCTGCCTGTCACCGTTCTCGTTCCCCCCGAGGTCGGCATCATCTTCCTGGCCGCCATATACTGGGGGGCGTTGTACGGAGGGGTGATCACCTCGATCTTGTTTGCCATACCCGGGGAACCCTGGTCGGTGGCTCTGATCTTCGATGGATATCCCATGGCCAAGCAGGGAAAGGCGGGCCTGGCTTTGGCGGCCGCTTTCGTGTCCTCCTTCGTGGGAATCATGGTCGCGGCCGTCTTTTTCGTGACCCTCGCCATGCCTCTGGCTTTGTTTGCCCTGAAATTCGGGCCGCCCGAGATGTTCGCCATCATGATGCTGGCCTTCAGTACTTTCGTGGGTCTGGGAACCGGCGGCGCTCTGAAGACCCTCATCAGCACAAGCTTCGGTCTTCTCCTGACCATGGCGGGCCTGGACGTGGTTACGGGTTCACCGCGTCTGACCTTCGGGACTATGGCTTTTTTAAGTGGGTTTCATTTCGTTCCGGTGACCATCGGACTCTTCGGTCTCGGTGAGATCATGATCGACGGCGAGGAGCGGCTCAGCATAGAGATCAAGGAAGTCATCCATGCCAAGCTGGGCTGGGAGGATATCAAGGGCGGCATAATGGCTACCAAAGAGCATTTCGGCCTGACCTTACTGAGTGCCCTTATGGGCTTTTTTGTGGGCATCCTTCCCGGTACGGGAGCCACTCCGGCCTCGTTCCTCGGCTACGGTATCGCCAAGCAATACTCGAAAAACCCTGAAAAGTACGGAAAAGGGGCCATCGAGGGGATTCTCGCTCCTCAGGCAGCCGCCAATGCGGCGGGCACCGGCGCCCTGCTTCCCATGATCTCATTGGGGATCCCCGGCTCCCCCACTGCGGCCGTTCTTCTGGCGGGTCTTTACATGTGGGGCCTGTGGCCCGGGCCGAGGTTGTTCCTGGAGGAGCCAGTCTTCGTGTGGGGGCTTATTGCCAGTCTGTTCCTTTCCGGAACGGCCTGCCTGATCATCTGCCTCATCGGGACACCGGTCCTGGCTTCCATCATGAGGATACCATGGGGTCTCCTGACCCCGGTCATCGTCATCGCCTGCTTCATAGGAAGTTATGTAATGCGGAACCTCATGTTTGACGTGTGGTGTACCCTTGTTTTCGGAGGTCTCGGGTACGTCATGAAGAAGCTCAAGTATCCCCTCGCTCCGCTGGCGGTGGCCCTGGTCCTCGGGGCCATGACCGAAAGGTTCCTGCGCCAGAGCCTGATTATCGGTGACGGGTCTTTCGGTATTTTCTTCACCCGGCCTATTTCGGCAATATTCATGGTTGTCGCATTATTCCTCTTCGCTCTTCCGGCATTCAAGCTGATCAAGGACAAGATGAAGAGCAAAGATGAGGAAGCCCCGGCATAATTAAATAGAGATAAGGTTCGGGTGAGGATTTCAACTCACCCGGACCTCGTTTCTTTCTCAATTCCTGATATGAATTCTGTTATAAACCCTGATTACAGGTGGAAATCATGGAATCGCCAAAAAAAATCCTGATAACTGGAGGAGCAGGGTCCTGCGGGAGTTACTGGACAACTGCTCTTCTGAAAAAGGGGTACGAGATCAGGGTCATTGACCGTGAAGTGGGCCCGCTTCGGTCCATGGAGGGTGACAAACTGGCCCTTTTCCAGGCCGGCATTGAGGACAAGGATGCTGTGAAAGCAGCGGTTGAAGGCGTGGATGCGGTTCTCCACCTGGCCTGGTCTTTCTCGGGAGAACCTCTGGAGGTTTTTGAGCACGACCTGATCGGTCATATATACCTTCTTGAGGAAATGGTGGCTCAGAAGGTCAAGCACCTGATCTACACGAGTACGGCGGTAGTTTACGGAAAGCCTCAGTATTCACCCCTCGACGAAAAACACCCTCTTGTCGTGGAGGAGGCGCGAAAGCCCCTTTACGGCATCGCCAAGGCAGCCGCCGAGAAGCTCTGCCTTATGTACTGGAGTCAGAACGATCTGCCCGCGACAGTCATCCGTTTCTGGTGGGCATACGGGGATGACATAGCTGGAAAACATTTAAGGCAGATGCTCAAGATAGCCGCTGGCGGTGAACCTCTGGAGGTTCCGGCAGATTCCGGGGGCAGTTTCGTACACATGGCGGATCTGTATCAGGGAATGGAGCTGTGCCTGTTTAATCCAGGGGCTTTCGGACAGACGTTCAATTTTTCCACCGTCTACGTAACCTGGGAGGAGGTTGCCCGGATGGTTCGAGAGGTAACCGGGTCCCTGTGTGAAGTCAGATGTATCCCAAAGGATCAATGGGAGGGCAGTGCTTTTCTGGCCGATCCCTGGGAACTGGATGACACCCGGGCGAGAGAGCTTCTGGGATACAGTCCCATGGGGGCTTCAGAAGCAAAGGACGCCTTGAAAACGGCCATCTCCAATCGATGGGAGGCAATGAAGACAAGCAGCGAACGAGCCTGAGTATTCAGATTGCGCACTACTGTTTTGAACCGGTTTTTGCCTGGTTCATTCAGTTAAATCCTTGGAAGGGGAGGAACATGGAACCGATCCAGATCACCACTGCGATAATCTTCGCAGTCACGATTATTTTTGTCATCATTCGTAAAATCGACACTGTTGTGGCTGCCCTGCTGGGTGTTGTCGCCATGGTAGCAGTTGGCAGCATGACCGAGGTCCAGGCATTTACCTTTGTGGACTGGAACGTCATGATGATCCTCATCAGCGTCTGGCTCATCGCCGGTTACTTCGGCAAAACCGGTATCCCCGAATATCTCGGTGACAGGACGCTTCACTGGTCCAAGGGCAACATCCCCCTCTTTGTCACCCTCATCGGCGGACTCGCCGGCTTCGTGTCGATGTTCATCGACAATGTGGTGGTGGTGCTGATGCTGGCGCCCATTATCTTCCACATCCGCAAGCTTTATGGTTTCAAGGCTACTGGCCCCATCCTGTTTATCGGCCTCTGCTCGAACTTCATGGGAACGGCTCTTCTTCTCGGCGACCTACCGCCCCAGATGCTCCATAGCGTGTCCGGCGTGGAGTTCCTCGGTTTCATCTGGCATTCAGGGAGGCCGTCGTCGTTCCTCATCCTGACGGCGACCTACCTCATCGTTCTCGTCCTCTTCTATTTCAAGTTCCTGAAGTCCGATCTCGCGTTCTGTGTTCTTGACGAGGAAGCGGCCCACGAAGCAGCAGGACAGACGACAGAGCACATCAAGGACAAGAAGTTCGCCGTTCTTGTCGTCGGTGGGTTTGTCCTTACCATAATCGCCATGGCCATGCGGCAGTTCCTTGGGGTCAAGCTCGGGTTCATCGCCTTCGCGGGGACGCTCCTCATGGTCCTGGCCGTAGAGATCCTGAAAAAACCCCTTAAATTCGACGTCCCTGACCTCGAACACATGCTATCGGAGATCGAATGGAACGCCATCGCGTTTTACGCGGCCCTTTTCGCTCTCGTGGGAGGCATGGAGCAAACCCACATCCTCGAAATCGTCGCCAACTGGTTCGTACCCTTTATCGAACAGGGTCTCCTGGTGGGGACATCGGTTCTCTACTGGGTGACGGCGCCCATCGTTGGGGTGGTTGAGCACGACGCGTTCATCCTGACGCTCCTCTACGTGATCCGGGACCTTGGTGAAACCATGGATCTGAACGTCTGGCCCTACTACTGGGCACTCGTCTGGTCGGGGACACTGGGAAGCAATCTCACCATAGCGGGCGCGCCGGCCCTGTTTGTGGCCCTTTCGATGGGGGAGAAAGAGGATGGTGAGAAGATGGCCCTCAAGGAGTTCTTCTCCTACACAGTGCCCTATGTCATATCCTCCCTGGTGATCTGCTATATTTTCATGGTGCTTATCTGGGTCTTACCACTCATGTGATCCAGGGTTCTGGTTCCAGAGGCCATCTCCTTTCTGGCGGCTCCAGGTTGTCCGGGTTCAACGGACGGCCTGGAGCTTTTCTTTTGTTAAATCCAAAATCCAACATCCAAAATCCAAGACTTACAAACAATTACAGCCTCCAAATTCCACATTCCAAAATAATGACCACAGAGCAAGTAGAAAGCGGTTGTCATTGCGAGGTGGCCTGCAATTTGGGGCTGCCGTGGCAATCTCATTCAACACCATGTTAAAATAACTTCATTAACTACCAGACTAAAGGGAGGATACCCATGACAACCCCAGATACATCAAACATGCTCAGCGTTCTGGCCGGAGCTGATCCGGAGGTTTTTACGACCCGCCCCGTCATCATGGGAACACATGGAATGGTTACAAGCGGGCATTATCTGGCCAGCAGGATCGGGCTTCACATCCTGGAGCAAGGTGGAAATGCCATCGATGCGGGTGTGGCGATGGGATTTGCCCTCTCTGTGTTGGAACCTTATATCTACGGCATAGGCGGCGAGGTTCCGATCCTCATCTACCTCGCTGATGAGAACCGCGTAGTGAGTCTCTGCGGGCAGGGCCCCGCCCCGCGAAGGGCGACCATTGACTGGTTTAAAAAGAACGGCATCGATACGATTCCCGGTGATGGTCTGTTGGCCGCCGCGGTACCGGATGCGGTATCCACTTGGATAGCGGCTTTATCACATTACGGGACCATGAACCTGTCACAGGTCCTGGAGCCCACCGTTGATCTCGCGGATCGGGGATTTCCCATGTACGAGCGGCTTCAGGCAGCCCTAGAGAAGAGTTCCCGGCAGTTCCAGGAGGATTGGCCCACATCGGCAAAGGCCTATCTCCCGGATGGACGAATTCCTGGCCTGGGTGAACCGTATG
>QIEJ01000079.1 GCA_003228585.1 Pseudomonadota bacterium | reverse complement strand
TTGGCAAGGGTCTTGCTCAGTCCCATCCCATGGGACAAAGACCCGGGGAAAGCACAAAACAGCCTTCACGAGATTCACCCGTAAGCTCTCCGGCGTTCCGGACTCCACGATGGATCGCAGTCCTGTTGGCGGTTGGTTTTATGACAGGATCTCTTCTCGGAAAATCCCTTCACGTTAATATTGGAACAGTCCTGGCTCCCGGTGTTGCGATCTGCGTCCTGGCCATCCTTCAGCCAACCGGCATTGCTGTTGTCGGGACAGGTTTTTCCACAGGTTTGCTTTCCACTGTGCTTCCATTTTCGAGAGACTCAAGGAGCGTTCCGGAGAAAATATACGGGACATTTGAGGGACGGATTCGAAAAGTTAAACCGGGACTGTTTCAAGAGGGGAGAGCGATCGTTGACGTGAAAAGATTCTGGGGCACCAGGATGATCAAGACAAATTTTCAGGCCTCTCTGGGATTTCCCCGATCTGAAGCACTGTCGGAGGGAGAGCGGATCCGGTTTGCCTCGGATCTGCGAGTGGCGCGAACAGGTAAGCCTGACAATCATTTCCTTGTCGGATCCATTGCGCAGGGAGGATGGATACGATCAGGGAAAAAAGATCGGGCTTCCGCAATGAGAAAGAAGGTCATAAAGGGGTTGGAAGGTTCTGCCGGAGACAAACCCTCGGTCCTTGACGGGATATTAAAAAGCATTGCTGTCGGGGACAGGTCACAGTTGAGCAGCGATATTTCGTCTGCAATGAGAAAGACAGGGACCTACCATCTGCTTGCTATTTCGGGTGTTCACCTGGGGGCAGCTTTCATGTTGGGTTTGCTTTTAAGCCGTCCTCTCGCAGCATTTTCCTCCGGGGCAATGAGACCAAAACGGTTCTTTATTGTTCTGATGTCAGGGGGATTGATGTCCTGCTTTTTCTATCTTTTGATCACTGGATTAAGTCCTTCCGCAACAAGAGCCGCTATTTTTATAGGAATAGCTGTTGGCGGTCCTGCTGTGTTCAGAGAGTCAAACTTTCTAAACACACTGGCGTGGAGTTTTCTCATTATAGGAATTCTTTCCTCCACACCCCAGCCGGACATATCTCTGGGTCTGTCCATCCTTGCATGTCTGGGGATATGGACTGCGGTACTGCCTGGGAAGCGTGGTCTGTCCGCCTGGCTGGAGGTGAGTATGGGGGCCTATCTTTTTACACTGCCTCTGGTCGCGATAGTATTCAGAGGCATGCCGATCCTGGCACCGCTGTGGAATCTCTGGATCGGCATTCCATTTGTTGTCTTTCTCATACCGCTGGCCGTAGCAGGCGATGCTGTTTCGGTCCTGTCGAGCACCGGTGCACATCTGGTCTTCAACCTCTGGAAAGTACTGGCCTATCCGGTGGTTAGCTTCCTTCACTGGGCCGGAAAGCTCAAATGGTCTTATTTACTCTTGAACTTTCCTGGAAGCCTTTTGGCATCCCTGATGTCCGCTCTTTGCGCTGTCTTCTGGTGGAGAGGGTCAGGTTGTCTGAAACGCCGGGTTTTTCTGCTCCTTATACCGATGGTCGTCGGACTGCTGGGTCACTGGGCAGGTGAGATGGTCAATGGAAATCAGTTTCAACTTCTACTTCCCGGTCTGGGAAAGGCCGATGCGATAATAATGAAGGCGGACGGCATGACTGTTCTGGTCGATTCCGGACCTCCGGGCAGGTTGTCCGGAGAACCCCCTGGCGCCAGGTTTTTACGCAGGAAGGGAATCAGGCGGATAGAAACACTTTTTCTCACCCATCCTCACCCGGACCATGCTGGAGGAAGCGGATACATTATGAGGAATTGGAAGGTGGGGTCACTTGTCCTTCCGTACACATCCGAAGGTTTATCTCTCTGGAGAGAGGTCCTGTTGGATGTTCCTCCAGGCACACCTGTCCGATTCGTTTCACCGGGAAATCAACTCAGGATCGGAAATATGATATTCAGAGTAGCAGGACCCGGCAAGGCTGATTACCGATCTGGCGAGGATGTCAACAGGATGTCTATGCTCATCCATATGAGCTGGAACGATCTTGATATCCTGTTTACCGGAGATGCAGCCTGGTCGGGAGTGGTGGAGGCAATAAAAGACATCGATAGTCTGGATATTCTAAAAGTTCCGCATCACGGCAGCGGTGTGGGATTCCCTCCCGAAGGTTGGGAGGAGACCATGGTGGATCTGGCAGTTTTCCCGGGGTTGATATCCATCTGTACGGCTGGTCCGGAGGGAGTCGGAAGTCATCCATCCGAATCTGTAACGGAATGGTTCAGAAAGGCTGGCATGCTGTTTTTACTGACAGGGCATGGTAACGGTGTTAACATTGCGTACCCGGCACGAGGTATTCGTCGCCGGCTGGGGACCTTGTTGACAAGGGATATCGGTTCTGATAGGAAAATTGTTATTTTCTGAATTGTTAGATGATTTTCAGCTGGGGTGACTGATGAGGAAATCCAAAGTACTGGTTGTCGATGACGATCGGTTCTCCAGGACGTTCTGTCGCCAGATCCTCGAGGAGGAGAATGCACTGGAGGTTGAAGAAGCATGCGGGGTCGATGACGCTCTTGCCAGAATAAACGAAGGCGGTATTGATCTCGTAATCTCAGACCTGGTTATGCCTGATAAAACCGGGCTTGACCTCGTTGAAACTCTTCGATTGGAATCCCCCAGCCTTGGTGTGATCATGATAACCGGTCACGCCACCATTGAAAGTGCTGTCAAGGCCATGAAGCTCGGTGCGCTGGACTATATTCGTAAACCTCTGAACCCTACGGAATTCAAGATTGTTGTCCACAGAGCTCTGGATCAGGTCCGTCTCGCAGAGGAGAACAGGGAACTTAGAAGCAGCCTGAAACTCTACGACGTAAGCAGTAAAATTTCCAGGACCATTGAGATCGAGGAGCTTTACGACATCATTTTCGATCTGATGATGCAGGAAACCGGTGCAACCAGAGGTTTCCTCTACCTCGTGGATCAGGAACAGGGCGAATCCAAAATTGTCGTCGCTGAGGGGTTCGATCAGGATCTGAATGACGACCTGGACAAAAGGGTCTTCCAGGCATACAGCATGGAGCTTTCCAACATCACCGAACCTTATCTCCCGGACACCATTCATTTCATCGAGATCAATTTCAGGTCCAGTTCCGATCCTGTTAGATCCCTGCTGTTTATTCCTCTACGGAACAAAAGTGAGCTGGTCGGGATGGTGGTTTTCTTCGACACGGAGCGCGATAACGCTTTTGGTGAGAGAGACACACAGGTGGCTCATTTTCTCTGTGAGCATGCATGTTCGGCCATTGAAAACGCCCTTTTGTATTCCAAGGCAAAGATCCTGACCATCACCGATGATCTGACAAATGTCTACAATTACCGCTATCTGAACAACATTCTTGACAGAGAGCTGTTAAGGGCCCAGAGGCTCAATTCCTCCATGTCGGTTCTTTTTCTCGACCTGGACTCTTTCAAGAAAGTAAATGACCGTTTCGGACACCTCGTCGGCAGCAAAATACTTATTGAACTGGCGGGAATTCTTAAGGACGCTGTAAGGAAGGTCGATGCGGTAGCCCGTTACGGTGGGGATGAATACATAATCGTTCTCACCGACACGATCTCCGAAGGTGCTCTGGTTGTCGCCGAAAGGATTCGAGAGATCATAGAGGAGTACGTCTTTCTGGACAAGGAAGGGTATTCGATCCGTCTTACCGTTTCCATTGGGGTGGCAACCTATCCTGAACACGCCAGGAGCAAGGTCGATCTGCTGCATCTGGCCGACGAAGCCATGTATAGAGGCAAATACGGTAAGAAGAACGTCGTTTATGTCGCAGCTCCGGAGATGGCAGGCGTTCAAAGCAGCATAGATCGGGCACCGGTTCAGGAAAGAGAATAGGGATACCCGTCTATGACAAAGGGCATCAGGGCTATCCGCGGCTTCAGAGATATTCCGCCTGAAGAGGCCTGGAAACTCAGTTACATAGAAGATCGGACACAGGAACACTTTCAGCGCTATGGCTACAGGGAGATCCGCCTGCCGATGGTTGAGTTCACCGAGCTTTTCGCTCGAGGCATCGGGGAGGCTACGGATATCGTTGAAAAGGAGATGTACACCTTTCTGGATCGCAACGGGCAGAGTCTCAGCCTGAGGCCTGAAGGCACCGCATCGGCGGTGAGGGCTTACATCGAGGGAGGTTGGAAATCCCAACACGGCATCACCAAGGTCTACTATTCAGGCCCCATGTTTCGATATGAAAGACCGCAGAAGGGCCGTTACCGACAGTTTTACCAGCTGGGGCTCGAGGCAATAGGAGGAGCGGGCCCTCTTGTCGATGCCGAGGTGATCGATCTCCTCCACCGGCTGTTCCTCGTGGTGGAAGTCCAGGATGTCCGGATCCTGGTGAATTCCCTCGGGTGTGGAAAGTGCAGGCCGGATTTCCGTGTGAGATTGCTCGAGTACCTCACAGGTGTTGCCCGGGAACTGTGTTCGAACTGCAGAAGGAGGATGGAAAGCAATCCGCTGAGAGTCCTGGACTGCAAGGTTCCAGGCTGCAGATCGGCTCTGGAAAAAGTACCGGTTATGTTGGATTATCTGTGTGCCGAATGCGAGGATCATTTTTCCGCCGTCAGAGAGGCGTTGGATGGGCTTGAAGTACCCTACAATGTTGACCCCAGGATCGTCCGGGGACTGGATTATTACAACAGGACCGCTTTTGAAGCTGTATGTGACAGGTTGGGATCGCAGAACGCCGTCGCGGCAGGGGGCAGATATGATGGGCTGGCAAAGGAGATAGGGGGTGACGCACCCGGTATCGGTTTTGCCATGGGCCTTGAGCGGCTGGGCCTCATAATGAACTGGGATGACGTGGTTCCTGAGAACCCTGATTACTATGTGGCAGCGGCCACTTCATCCGCCAGGATCCCTGCTCTTGAGCTTGGCGACAGGTTGAGGGCACTTGGATTTTCGGTAGAGGTAGATCTCGAGGACCGAAGTCTGAAGGCCCAGCTCAGAAGCGCTAACAGAATGGGGATCGACTCCGTTCTCATTTTAGGAGATGATGAGCTGTCCGGGGGGACAGTAACATTAAAGGACTTTGTAGAAAAGATTCAACGTGAGGTCCCTCTGGAAGAATTCATGAAAGAAGTGATGGCAGCAGGCACAGGGCCTGAAAGGAGATGAGAGATGGTTACATCGGGGAGCCTGAAAAGCAAACCACTGGCGGCAATCCTCGAGGATGCCGAGCGCCAGGGTTTTACTGGCACTGCTACCCTTAAGGGCAAGACCGGCCTTGCCAGTATTATCCTGAAGGGAGGGCAGGTGGTTGATGTTCGAGAACCACGGGTGAGGAGTCGACTCGGGCGTTACCTGGTGGGGAAAAACCTCATCACCGAAAAAGAGCTTCAAGCAGCATTGACCTCTCAGAAAAAGAAGGGGAAAGGTACCTTTCTTGGGGAGATTCTCGTTGAGTACGGTGTTCTGGACAGGAAGGCTCTGGAAGAATCGATGAAGGACGTTGTCGAGGACTCCCTCGTTCATCTTCTCGGATGGGATGAAGGATTATACCGCATTGAACCATCCGATGACGTACCCGGGGATCCTGTGGGATCTTCTCCGGTAAAGGAACTGGCCGAAAGAGCGAGCCAGATGGCAACTGCGGTTGAGGAAGAATGGATTTTCGACGAACTCCTTTCCGATAACAAGGAGATCAAGGATGATGTCAGGAGTGAGATTCTCCAGGCTGCCCGGAGGGTGAGTCAGAAACTGCGGGAACTGAAGCCAAAAGAGATCGTCCTCATGGTCGAGGACGAAGCTCTGATGAGGGAGATGTTCAAGGATAAACTGGAGAGTTTCGGTTTCGAAGTGGATGCCGTGGATTCGCCGCAGAAGGCCATCGACAAACTATCCGAATATGACATTGAGGGTAAACTCCCCATTGTTCTGGCCGACCTGATAATGCCCACCATCAGTGGCAAGGGTATTTTTGGGGGACTGGAACTCCTCGAGGAGATTCAGAAGACCCACAGCCATGTCCCCGTGATCGTCAACACAGCCTATCCCGACGCAACGGTCAGGAGGAGAGCTCTGTTCCTTGGTGCGACCTATTATATAAACAAACCTGAGAAAAGGGATGTGGCTCCTGACAAACTCGAATCCCAGTTGAACCTGTTTATCGAGGAGATGGCTCTGTGCATCCAGAACGTCATTCAGCGTCACGAGATATTTTTTGAACGGGAGCAGCAGAACATTCTCCGTGAGGAGCTCCTTTCACAGCTCATTCAGTCCAGGGAAGAGCTTCAGCAGGTTGGCGAGCTTGTTCAGCGGGATGCCGGGGACATCCAGTTTTTAAGAAAAACCAGCGACAGGATGGTTCGCGAGAAGAGCCTTGGGAAGATGGCGGAAACCATCGTCCAGTTTGCAAGCAGGGAGATGGACAGGGGAGCTATCTTTCTTGTCCGAAAGGATAAGATTTCCGGGTTTTACGGCCAGGACAGGAGACCAGGCCATGAGGATTTCAGCCAAAGGGTGCGGGATCTGAATTTTATGCTGGGCGAGTCATCCATCTTGAAGAAGGCTGTGTCGTCCGGAGAGGTGGTTATGAGCGAAAACCCGGGAGAGGATCTCGGTGCCGGTCTTCTGGCAGCCCTGGGAGATCCTCCGCCTCAGTTCACCCTTGCTCTCCCCCTGCTTGTTCAGAACCTCGTGGTTGCCGTCCTGTATGGCGATGTCATCCCGGGGGGAGCGCCGCCGAGGGATATCGATTCACTGGAGATCCTTCTGAACCTGGCCTCCATGTCTCTGGAGATTCAGCAACAGCAGGCTATCATTCAGAAAATTCGTCAGACGAAGTGAAATGGATGGGGTCAGATCAAAGATCGAAAAACAAACGCACGTCACTGCGAGGCGTCTGGCGACCGAAGCAGTCTCAACTTGCTGAGATTGCTTCACGAGTGGATCGGTTCGCAATGACTTCACATATCTACTGATTACTGGTACTAAGTGCTGCTTACACCGCCAGGCCCTTTTCATTGAACAGGGCCTGGTTTTTATGGGAGGGAAGTGTGAATAAGGTCTCAAATGAACTGGATATCATGGGACATTGGCAGAGAACTCACAATTGCGGTACCTTGAATGAGGATGACGTTGGGACAAAAGTTATCCTGATGGGTTGGGTACTGCGCCGACGGGATCACGGAGGTCTGATCTTTGTGGATCTTCGGGACCGATACGGTGTTACGCAGGTTGTTTTCAATCCGGAAAGAGAAAGCGAGGCCCACAGAAAAGCTGAAAACCTCAGATCCGAATATGTGATCGCTGTCCTGGGCGTTGTATCTCCCAGGCCGGATGGGATGACAAACCCTGATCTGATCACCGGCAAGATTGAAGTGTTTGTGGATGAACTTCGCGTACTCAACAAGAGCCTGACACCGCCTTTTGCCATCGATGAAAGGGAGGGTGAGGAGGTGGGTGAAGACGTTCGTTTGAAATACCGCTACCTGGACCTTCGGCGTGAAACCCTTAAGGAGAACATAATCCAAAGGTCCCTCGTCACAAAAAAAATCAGGGATTTTTTCTATGAAGAAGGTTACCTGGAGATCGAAACGCCGTTTCTCACCAAAAGCACGCCGGAAGGAGCCCGGGACTACCTTGTTCCAAGCCGTGTCAACCCGGGACACTTTTACGCCCTCCCTCAGTCGCCTCAGCTTTTCAAACAGATTCTCATGGTTTCAGGTTACGATCGCTATTTTCAGATCGTCCACTGTTTCCGTGATGAGGATCTCAGGGCGGATCGCCAACCCGAGTTTACCCAGATCGACGTCGAAATGTCTTTCATAACGAGGGATGTTCTCTTCGATGTCATGGAAAGAATGATGGCAGAGATTTTCAGATTTGCTATGGACATTGAAATACCTCGTCCTTTTCCCCGCCTGACATACACCGAGGCCATCCACCGATATGGACTGGACAGGCCTGATACTCGCTTTGGTATGGAACTGGTTGATTTAACAGAGCTGCTTGGTAATTCGGAGGCCAGGATCTTTTCGGACACAGTGGCGGGTGGTGGAAGGATAAAGGGGATCAACGTCAAGGGCGGGGAGGGATTGTCACGCAAGGAACTTGACGACCTGGCCGACTATGTCAGCGTGTATGGCGCGAAAGGACTTGCATGGTTTAAATATTCGGAGGAAGGATGGAAGTCTCCCCTGGCCAAGTTCATTGGGAATGACGTTAAATCTGATATCTCCCGATTAGCCTCTTTTGAACCCGGTGATCTCCTACTGGTGATAGCCGGGGAGTCGGCCCTGGTCAACGAATCCCTGGGGCAACTGAGAATCCACCTTGGTGACAGGTTGAGCCTCATTCCGGAAGGGCGATACGATTTCCTGTGGGTGATCGATTTTCCCCTGTTTGAATATGACGAAGAGGATGGCCGGTATTACTCTGTGCATCATCCTTTTACGGCACCCCTGGAGGAGGATCTGGACCTGTTGCACCAGGAGCCCGGCAAGGTCAGAGCAAGAGCCTACGATATGGTTCTCAACGGGTCGGAAATCGGCGGAGGCAGCATCCGAATCCATCAGGAGAGCGTCCAGCGAAGGGTCTTCGAACTCTTGACTATCGGACCAGAGGAAGCGAGGGAAAAATTCGGTTTTCTTCTCGATGCTCTTCAGTACGGTGCACCGCCGCACGGTGGAATCGCTTTCGGTCTTGACCGCATCATGATGATCCTGTCCGGTGCCGGCTCAATTCGTGATGTTATTCCCTTCCCAAAGACCCAGAAGGCAGCCTGCCTGATGACCGAAGCCCCGAACCCGGTAGAAAGCGATCAACTCCTTGAACTTGGACTGAAATTGCGCAAGTAGAGCCTTCCTGTTTTTTGTCGCAAAAATAAGGAAAGGTCTTGACACAGTGGTTTTGCGTCTATATAGGTATACTGTATACAGTATACGAGTGCTTGTTTTTTTACCATACTGAATGGCATCCAGCAGTCCATTGGCAACAATATCTTCACTTATGATTTTACACGTCTTAAGGCCGAGGACGTGGAGGATATCAGTGAAGCAGGGTGCTCCCGGTACCGTCAGGCCATCATCGATCAGGTGGAAAAAAATAGTTCCATGTTCCAGGTTTCATGTTCCATGGGAACTCAGCATGAAACTTGAAACTTTTAACTTGAAACCAGCTTGTTAAGAGGGGGGTACAAAAACCATGACTAAGAAGAGAAACAAGATCACGGTAGTCGGTGCAGGCAACATCGGAGGCACAACTGTCCATTGGGCTGCGGCCAGGGAGCTTGGTGACATTGTACTGGTCGACATCGTCGAGGGAATGCCGCAGGGGAAAGCCCTGGACATGGTCGAGACCGCTCCTGTGGAGGGGTTCGACTGCAATATCATTGGAACCAACGGATACGAAGAGACCGCCGGTTCCGACGTCGCTATCATCACCGCGGGTTTGGCCAGAAAACCTGGAATGAGCCGTGATGATCTCCTCATGAAAAACTACGAGATCGTCAAGGACTGCGCCGAGCAGGTAGCCAAATACTCTCCGGATGCCTATATCATCGTGGTGAGTAACCCCCTTGATGTTATGACCTATGTCGCCCGGAAGGTCAGTGGGTTTCCTAAAAACCGCGTCATGGGCATGGCCGGTGTTCTTGACAGTGCCCGTTTCAGAGCTTTCATTGCCATGGAGTTGAACATCTCAGTTGAGGACACAAGCGCTTTCGTTCTCGGCGGTCACGGTGACAGCATGGTTCCTCTGGCAAGATACTCCTACGCCGGAGGCATCCCCATCGAAAAACTCATCCCCCAGGACAGGATCGACGCCATCGTTGAGCGGACCAGAAAAGCCGGCGGGGAGATCGTTGGCCTCCTGAAAACAGGAAGCGCATACTATTCTCCATCGGCAGCGGCGGTCCAGATGGCTGAGGCCATCCTCAAGGACAAGAAGAGGATCCTTCCATGTGCCGCTTGTCTCGAGGGTGAGTACGGCGTCTCTGACGGTCTTTATGTCGGTGTGCCGATCATTCTCGGCGGAGGTGGGGTCGAGAAGATCATCGAGATCGATCTTACCGACGAAGAGATGGCAGAACTTCAGCAGTCTGTTGCGGACATCCGGGAAAACGTAAAAATATTACCACTTTGATGGGTAATGGAGAACTGCTTTTCGACGCATTAGGGGAGGGTTGCCTTCAACATGGAAGGTACACCCTCCCTTTTAGTTTCGTTCATGACAGCTTAAGAAGAGATCCTGGCCGCTCGCTTTACGTGGACGGAAACAAAAAGATTATCGCCGGATTGGAAGAGGGGGGCCATTGATGCGAGAAGTCGGCGCTGAACAGATAACGAAAGTCGTCAAACAGTTGGCATTGGAAGCGGCATACCAGCTGGGTGACGATGTCCGGGAAGCCCTGAGGGAAGGATTGAGGCAGGAAACCTCTCCTGCCGGTCAGGATGTCCTGAACCAGCTTCTGGAAAATGCGGATATCGCCAGGGATGGCGAATTCCCCATGTGTCAGGATACCGGTCTGGCTGTGATCTTTGTGGAACTGGGTCAGGATGTTCACATCGTTGGGGACGACATTAACGAGGCGATACAGGAGGGTGTGCGGCAGGGATATGAGGAAGGCTATCTGAGAAAGAGTGCCTGCCATCCATTCACCAGGAAGAACACCGGTGACAACACACCTGCGATCATCCATATAAGTATTGTTCCAGGTGAGAAGATAAAGCTGACCCTTGCCGGTAAGGGGGGTGGCAGCGAGAATATGAGCAGGGTTATGATGCTCAAGCCATCTGACGGCAAGGACGGGATAAAGGACTATGTTGAACAGAGGGTCAAAGAGGCTGGGTCGAACCCATGCCCGCCCATAGTTGTTGGTGTCGGTATCGGAGGCACCTTCGAGAAGGCCGCCATGCTCGCCAAGGAGGCTCTGCTGAGACCCCTCGATGACTCGAACCCTGATCCGGAGCTCGCCGAGATGGAATACGAGCTCCTGGAAAGAATAAACAGGATCGGGATCGGTCCTGCGGGACTGGGTGGAAGAACCACCGCCCTGGCCGTTAAAGTAGAGATGATGTCCTGTCATATCGCCAGCCTGCCGGTTGCCGTGAACATCAACTGCCATGCACACAGACACAAGGAAGTCGTTATTTAAAAGGGATTTAAACATGTCTGAGCCAATTATATTGACGCCTCCCCTTAAGGACGAAGATGTTTCTAAACTCAGGGCCGGTGACAGAGTTCTTATCACCGGAACAGTCTACACAGGAAGGGATGCGGCGCACAAAAGGCTCGTGGACCTGCTGGATGAAGGGAAAACCCTTCCAATTGATCTTGAGGGGCAGATCATCTACTTCGTCGGGCCCACTCCAACGCGGCCTGGAAAATCTATCGGGTCCGCTGGTCCAACAACAAGCTATCGCATGGATGCCTATTCACCAATCCTCATTGAACGGGGTCTGAAGGGTATGATCGGAAAGGGTTCACGGTCGCAGGATGTCATAGATGCCATGGTGCGGCACAAGGCAATTTACTTTGCGGCTGTAGGTGGCGCGGCAGCTCTCATCTCACGGCGCATAGAGTCATGTGAGGTGGTCGCCTACGAGGATCTTGGACCGGAGGCGATACGAAAACTGGAGGTCAAGGATTTTCCAGCCATCGTGGTCAATGACTGTGAGGGAAATGATCTTTACAGCCGGGGTGTGGAAGAATACGCTTTAGATGAAATGGAGGTCAATGGATGAAAGTCCATGAGTATCAGGCGAAACAACTGCTGAAGGATTACGGAGTTCCTGTACCGGATGGGGGGGTGGCAACCAGTCCCGAAGAGGCAAAAAAATTGGCCGCTGCCCTTGGAACGAAAGTTGTTGTCAAGGCGCAGATCCATGCCGGCGGAAGAGGAAAATCTGGTGGAGTCCAGCTTGTGGATACTCCTGATGAGGCTGCAAAAGTGGCCGAGGATCTGCTTGGCAAACCACTGATAACATACCAGACAAGCCCTGAAGGCCAGGTTGTCAGCCAGCTGCTGGTTGAGATGGCTCTTGGGATCGCCACGGAACTCTATCTTGGAATGGTCGTTGATCGCGCTACAGAAACGGTCGCCGTCATGGCCAGCACTGAAGGTGGGGTGGAGATTGAGAAGGTGGCAGCCGAGACGCCTGAAAAGATCCTCAAGGAGTTCGCTGACCCTGCACTCGGGTTGATGCCGTATCAGGCCAGAAAGCTCGCTTACGGGCTTGGCCTGGAGGGGAAAACAGCAGGGGCGGCTGCGTCATTTATTCTCAAGCTCTACCAGCTTTTTGTCGATAAAGACTGTTCCCTTGCAGAGATCAACCCGCTGGTTATTCTGGAGGATGGGGGGGTAATTGCCCTGGACGCGAAACTGAATTTCGACGACAACGCTCTTTACAGGCAGCCAGAGGTTACCAAACTGCGCGATCTCACCGAAGAGGAGCCTCTTGAGATAGAGGCTTCCGAGTATGGTCTTTCCTACATAAAACTCGACGGGAACGTCGGATGTATGGTAAACGGTGCCGGACTGGCTATGGCAACTATGGATATCATCAAATTAGCCGGCGGTGAACCAGCCAATTTTCTTGATGTAGGCGGTGCCGCCAAAGAGGAATCGGTTACCAATGCTTTTGGCATCATCCTGGCGGATAAAAGCGTCAAAGCCGTTTTGGTCAACATTTTTGGAGGTATCGTCCGGTGCGATATCGTTGCCCAGGGAGTTATTAACGCGGCGAAAACCCTGGACGTCAAGGTTCCCGTAGTTGTTCGACTGGAAGGGACCAACGCGGAAGAAGGACTGAAGCTCATTGATGAGTCAGGGATGAAGTTCGTTACAGCCAAAGGTCTGAAGGCCGCCGCGGAAAAGGCGGTTGCAGCAGCCACTGGTCAGGAGGTGTAAGATGAGCATCCTGGTTAACAATAACACAAGAGTAGTTGTTCAGGGCATCACCGGCCGCGAGGGCACCTTTCACACCGGGCAGTGTGTCGCCTACGGGACCAACGTTGTAGCGGGCGTGACACCCGGCAAGGGCGGTCAGGATGTGAACGGGATTCCCGTGTTCAACACGGTAGCGGAAGCTGTGAAGAAAGAGGGGGCAAACGCATCCCTTGTTTTCGTGCCTCCCGCTTTTTCAGGTGATGCGATTCTGGAAGCTGCTGACGCGGCGGTCGAACTCGTCGTATGTATCACAGAAGGGATTCCCACAATCGATATGGTCAAGGTCAAGGACGCAGTCAAAGAGAAGGGTGTTCGTATGATCGGTCCTAATTGTCCAGGTGTCATAACCCCCGGCCAGTGCAAAATGGGTATTATGCCGGGTTTCATCCACAAGGAGGGAAGGGTGGGGGTTATCTCGCGAAGCGGGACTCTGACCTATGAAGCGGTAGCACAGTTGACGGAACTGGGAATTGGCCAGAGCACCTGTATCGGGATCGGTGGTGACCCGGTTATCGGCAGCACATTTTTGGACTTATTGAAGTTGTTCAATGAGGATTCGGATACGGATGCCGTGGTTCTCATTGGAGAAATAGGAGGATCCGCGGAGGAGGAGGCAGCTGAATATGTCGGCGAGGAGATGAAGAAACCTGTTGTCTCTTTCATTGCCGGGCAAACAGCGCCGCCTGGGAAAAGAATGGGGCATGCCGGGGCTATTATCGCCGGAGGAAAAGGAACAGCTGCCGAAAAGGTTGCAGCTCTCGAGAGAGCGGGTGTCACCGTAAGCAGCAGCCCTGCGGATATCGGCGCTAAAGTGGCTGAGGTCCTTGGCTTATAAACAGGGAGGATAGGATGGCCAAAAGCGTTCGCAAGGACGAAACGGTGGTCACTGAGTACGGGGACAGGAAAATCAATGTCATTACCCGTTACTGCAAGGGCTGCGATATTTGTGTTGCCTTCTGTCCGGTAGATGTGCTGGAGATGAAGGATTTCAAGGTTCATGTGGCCAGAATTGAGGACTGCACGGAGTGTATGCTCTGTGAGGTGAGATGCCCTGATTTCGCCATTGAGGTGGTGGGATCAGGTAAAAAGGGGAAGGCGAAATGAGCGGAAAGGATGTTTTCTACCAGGGAAACGAGGCGTGCGCTGAAGGTGCCCTCTACGCCGGTTGCCGCTTCTTCGCGGGTTACCCGATCACACCATCTACAGAAGTAGCTGAATTCCTTGCCAGACGACTTCCCACAGTCGGCGGCGCCTTCATTCAGATGGAGGACGAGATCGCGGCCATGGCGGCTATAATAGGGGCCTCCCTGGTGGGCAAGAAGAGCCTTACGTCCACCAGCGGCCCTGGATTCTCACTGAAAATGGAGAACCTCGGTTTCGCCTGCCTGACGGAGGTTCCATGTGTCATCGTGAACGTTATGCGTGGCGGTCCCAGTACGGGACTGCCCACAGGTCCGAGCCAGTCAGACGTCATGCAGGCCCGATGGGGCACTCATGGAGACCATCCGGCCATTGCGCTGGCCCCGGATTCGGTCCAGGAGATCTTCACGGAGACCGTCAGGGCATTCAATATCTCTGAACGCCTGCGGACTCCTGTGATCCTCCTCACCGATGAGATCATTGGGCACATGAGGGAGAGGATCACCATTCCGCCTGAAGGGGAACTGGAGATATGGGAAAGGCCGCGGCCCACAGTGCCGCCGGACCAGTACAAACCCTACGACATCAGCGAGGGGATCATCCCGCCCATGGCGGATTTCGGCTCAGGATACCGTTACCATGTCACCGGCCTCAACCACGATGAGACAGGCTTTCCCACGAACAACCCCTCCCTGGTTCAGCCGGAGGAGGAGCGACTCATGGCCAAGGTCACAGAGAATCTGGATCTCATCCAAAAATACGAATACTTTGAGAAACCGAAGGCCAGGATCGGGATCGTATCATTCGGATCCTCCGCGCGTTCATCCCGGGCGGCGATTCGGATGGCTGAGGAAGAGGGGATAAAGGTAGATTTTTTAAGGTTGATTACTCTGTGGCCTTTTCCCACTGACGCGGCCGTACAGATGGCGGATAAAGTCGACATGATCATTGTACCGGAGATGAATCTGGGGCAGATGATCGAGGAGGTCCAGCGGTCCATTGCCGGAAAGGCCGAGACCGTTGGTGTGAACCGGGTAGATGGGGATCCCATCACGCCCACTCAGATACTGGACAGGATCAGGGAGGTGGCGTGATGGCTTTTAATTACGCTGAATATATCAGACCCGGGAAGCTACCACACATCTGGTGCCCGGGATGCGCCCACGGTACTGTAATGAAAAGCATAATCCGAGCCATCGATCGGGTCGGTCTGGAAAAGGACAGGACGGTCATCGTTTCCGGTATCGGTTGCGCCTCACGAATGCCGGGCTACGTGGATTTCAACACTCTCCACACCACCCACGGCAGGTCATTGCCATTTAGTACCGGTGTAAAACTGGCCGATCCCGGGCTGAATGTTATCGCAGTTGCCGGGGACGGTGACGCCCTGGCCATCGGAGGAAATCACTTCATCCACACCTGCAGGAGAAACATCGACATCACCCTCATCGTTTTCAACAACAACATCTATGGAATGACTGGTGGTCAGTTCTCGCCAACGACCCCTCACGGTAAGCTTGCCAGCACAACCCCTTACGGGAACCCTGATTACGCTTTCGATGTTGTGGAACTGGCAATGGGAGCTGGTGCCAGCTATGTCTCTCGAAGCACAGCATATCATGCGATTCCGCTGGAGAGGCAGATTGCTGATGGAATAAATCACAAGGGTTTTTCAGTGATCGACGCCCTGTGCACCTGTCCGACCACCTACGGCAGACGAAATAAACTCGGATCAGCTGTCGACATGATCGGTTGGTTCAAGGACAACACCGTCGGGATCAAGGCAGCCGGGAAGCTGCCACCTGAAAAAGTAGAAGGTAAAATTCTTACCGGTGTATTCAGGAAGGAAGAGAAACCCGAATACTGTGATGAATATGCCAAAATTATTGAGAAGACCGGCGGCAGATCTTGATCGGGAGAGATAGCATGTCACTGCTAACGGGTAATGTGGGCAGAAAGGTGCTTATGGCGGTGAGCGGCCTTTTCATGGTCACTTTCGTCGTTGCGCATCTTCTTGGGAATTCGACCATCTTTGTCGGCCCCGATTGGATCAACGCTTACGCCGAGCACCTCAAGGAACTGGACCTTCTGGTATGGCCGTTTCGTATATTCATGTTCGCCATGCTCAGTATTCACGTTTTTTTCGGAATCACGTTGACGCTGGAAAACTGGGGCGCTAACCCGGATAAATACGCGGTCTCCAGGAGACCCAGGTCCACGTTTGCCGGTAGAACGATGATCTGGACAGGGCTGCTGCTCCTGGCCTTCCTCGTGTTCCATCTGCTTCAGTTCACCTTCAAGATCACACCGGAGGTCGTCAAGGTCGTCGATGCGCAGGGACGATTCGATGTCTATACGATGATGGTTGCCGGATTACGGAACAAAATGGTAGCGGCGTTCTATGTTCTCTCCATGGTGGCTCTGTTTCTGCATACGTTTCACGGGATTCAGAGCATCTTCCAGTCCATCGGCCTGAATAATGATCGAACGATGCCCAAATTCATCATGATTGGCAAAATATCGGCTGTGGTTTTCCTGGTGGTGTTCAGCGCCATTCCGATTCTCATCCTCACTTGGGTTTTGAGCTAATAAAGGGGGTCGACAAGTGATACTCGACGGAAAAAGTCCAACAGGGCCCATAGAGCAGACCTGGGACATGCACCGCCTGAAAATGAAACTTGTGAATCCGGCAAACAAGAGAAAATACAAGATCCTGGTGGTTGGTACCGGTCTGGCAGGCGCTTCCGCTGCCGCGAGTCTGGGAGAGCTTGGTTACAACGTGGAGGCATTCTGCTACCAGGACTCTACCCGCCGTGCCCATTCCATCGCGGCCCAGGGAGGGATCAACGCCGCCAAAAACTATCCAAACGACGGCGACAGTATAAGCAGGCTTTTCTACGACACCGTCAAGGGCGGTGATTTCCGATCACGTGAGGCGGACGTGTGGCGCCTTGCACAGGTGAGCAACAACATTATCGACCAGTGCGTTGCTCAGGGAATCCCGTTTGCAAGAGACTATGGGGGGTACCTTGACAACCGTTCCTTCGGTGGTGCCCAGGTTTCGAGGACTTTCTATGCACGCGGACAGACGGGCCAGCAGCTCCTCCTCGGCGCCTACTCGTCGCTGTCCCGACAGATTAAGGCCGGCACTGTCAAGATCTTCCCCCGCACCGAGATGCTGGACCTGGTGGTGGTGGATGGAGAGGCTAAGGGAATAACTATTCGTGATCTCGTTACAGGTGAGATCCGGTGCCATGTGGGTGACGCTGTCCTGCTGTGCTCAGGTGGATACGTGAACGTCTTCTACCTGTCCACGAATGCCATGGGGTGCAGCGCTACAGCCATCTGGAAGGCCTATAAAAAAGGGGCTTTTTTCGCTAACCCCTGCTACACCCAGATCCATCCCACCTGCATCCCGCAGTCAGGGGACTACCAGTCTAAGCTCACACTCATGTCCGAATCCCTTCGTAACGACGGCAGGTGCTGGGTTCCCAAAAACCACGGCGACAATCGTCCCCCCAACGAGATCCCCGAGGAAGATCGCGATTACTACCTCGAGAGAAAATACCCTTCCTTCGGAAATCTCGCCCCCCGTGACATTTCATCACGTGCAGCCAAGGAGCAGTGCGACGACGGTCGTGGGGTCGGACCCGGCGGCCGGGGTGTATACCTCGATTTCAGGGACCCCATTAACCGACTCGGCAAGCACACAATCGAGGAACGGTACGGCAACCTGTTTGAGATGTACGAGCTGATCACCGCGGAAGACGGTTACAGTGTCCCGATGCGCATCTACCCCGCACCCCATTACTCCATGGGAGGGCTTTGGGTCGACTACAACATGATGAGCAATATCCCCGGTCTCTTTGTGCTGGGTGAGGCCAACTTCTCGGTGCACGGGGCCAATCGCCTCGGGGCCAGCGCTCTGATGCAGGGTCTGGCGGACGGGTACTTCATCATTCCCTATACTATCGCCGACTACCTGGCCCAGACCGAACCGGGGGTTGTGACAATCGATCATCCGGAGTGCGCAAAATCAATTGAGGACGTGAACGCCTACACGGACCGCCTCCTCTCCGTGAACGGGAAACGAACCGTTACGGGTTTTATGCGGGAATTGGGCATTCTCATCTGGGAGAACGTCGGAATGGAACGCAGCGAGAAAAGCCTCACAGAGGCCATCGAGAAGATACCGGCCATACGGAATGAATTCTGGGAAAACGTCCAGATCCCCGGGAACGGGTCCGGGATCAACCAGCAGCTGGAAATCGCCGGACGGACTGCGGAATTTCTCGAATTCGCTGAACTTCTGGCCCGCGATGCACTACATCGCAACGAATCGTGCGGGGGCCACTTCCGTGTCGAGTATCAGTATGAGGACGGTGAGGCAAAACGCGACGATGAGAATTTCAGC
Source organism: Pseudomonadota bacterium (assembly GCA_003228585.1). GTDB lineage: Bacteria > BMS3Abin14 > BMS3Abin14 > BMS3Abin14 > BMS3Abin14 > SZUA-204. The sequence goes on along the minus strand of QIEJ01000079.1, from coordinate 3,925 downwards.
TACTCGGCGGCATGGGAGTATAAGGGAATCGGCAGGAGACCGGAACTGCACAAGGAGCCCCTGAAATTCGAAAACGTCGAACTCGCGGTAAGGAGTTACAAGTAATGAGCGAGCACACTGCACACGGGACGATGACACTGAAGCTGATCGTCTGGCGCCAGAAAGGGCCGACCGAGCCGGGACGCTTCGAGACGTACCTCGCCAGGAATATCACCGAACATCACTCCTTCCTTGAAATGCTGGATGTGGTCAACGAGGATCTCATCAATGACGGAAAGGAGCCGATCGTATTCGACCACGACTGCCGGGAGGGTATCTGCGGCACATGCTCGCAGGTGATCAACGGCCTGGCGCACGGGGGGCAGACGAGGACCACCGTCTGTCAGCTTCACATGCGCACATTCAAGGACGGTGACACCATCTACATCGAGCCCTGGAGAGCGAAGGCCTTTCCCATCCTCAAGGACCTTATGGTCGACCGCAACGCTCTGGAAAGGATCATCCAGGCCGGTGCTTACACATCCGTGAACACAGGCGCCGCACCAGATGGTAACTCCATACTGATCTCCAAGGAGGACGCGGATTATTCCATGGACGCTGCAGAGTGTATAGGCTGCGGAGCGTGCGTGGCGGCCTGCCCCAACGGGGCGGCAATGCTTTTCACGGGTGCCAAGGTCTCTCAGTTCGCTGCCCTTCCCCAAGGTCAGGTTGAGGCCAGGGAGCGTGTTTTCAGTATGATAGAGGTAATGCAGAAATGCGGATTCGGCAACTGCGCGAACCACTACGATTGTCAAGCTGTGTGCCCGAAGGATATCGACGTCAAGTTCATCGCTCGCCTCAACCGTGAGTACCTGAAAGCACTGGTTATGTAGTTGTGTTTTCTCGACGCTCCTTCCCCCCTTCGCTAAAACTAGGGTGGGACAAGCGCAGTGACATCATTTGTTATTGCTTTTTATGTGGAACCTGAAATCTTGCGGGTTCGATCAGGAGGGACGAAATGTCCAGCAGGTATGAAGTAAGACTAAGTGGGGCGGGGGGACAGGGCCTGGTTCTTGGAGGTGTTATCCTGGCTGAGGCCGTATCCCTTTTTGAAGGGAAAAACGCCGTCCAGACACAATCCTACGGGCCGGAGGCGAGGGGAGGGGCGAGCAAATCCGAGGTGATTATTTCCGACGAGGAGATCGATTACCCCAAGGCTACGGAGATCGATCTTCTCCTCTGTCTCACCCAGGAGGCATGCGACAAGTACTCGGTTGATCTTAAAACCAATGGCATTCTCATTGCCGACGTACGTATGGTCAAAGAACTGCCTGAAGGCGACTACCGTGTTTACAATCTGCCAATTCTTGAGACAGCCAAGGAGAAGGTGGGAAAGATCTTCGTGGCCAATATCGTCGCACTCGGAGCCATCGCGCACCTCCTTGACGCCGTCTCCTTCGATTCTGTAGAGAAGGCGGTTCTCAAAAGGGTCCCCAAAGGAACAGAGGATCTCAACAAACGAGCCCTGAAACTGGGATACAATCTTGTAGATTGATATTGGCAGTGTCGCAAAAAGTCCAGGCGGGGGAGCAGTGTAATCTGTTCCCCCGTTTTGACATGTTCGCGCGCTGTGGTAATATGACCCTCCATAAAATCCTTGTCCCATCCTGATGCGAGGAATAACCATGAAAAAAAAACTGTCCCTTGTAGTAATTCTAATGTTGGTTACGATTCTGGCGTCATCCAGCTACTCATATGCTCAATATGAGATCTTTATCGCCGCCAACAGGGGAGATGTTAAGGCTGTTGAGGCGCTCCTGCGTGAAAAACCCGATCTGGCAACATCAAAAAGCAGGGGAGGGTTTACACCCCTTCACATGGCTGCTATTAACGGGCACACAGTCATCGCCGGCCTTCTCATTGAAAATGGAGCGCTGATCAATGCGATGAATCTCGATGGAGCCACACCTCTTATCAAAGCGGTGCAGGGGAACCATCTTGACCTGGTTGAACTCTTTCTGAAGATGGGCGCGGATGCCAATATCCAGGACGACAGCGGTGCCAGCCCCCTCCTCATCGCCGAGATGAAGGAGTATTCCCGGATCGCGGCTTTACTCATTCCTGTTTCTGATGTCAGCATAACAACCTCGGGTGGCGCGACCGCCCTTCAATTAGCCGCATCAAGGAGTGTAATAGACGTCAGATCACTTCTGGCCAGAGGTGCTGACATCAATGCACAGGACAACAGGGGATGGACACCCCTGCACTCAGCAGCTTCGGGGGACCAGATCGAGGTTGTCAAGCTTCTGGTACAGAAGGGCGCGGACAGGTCCATTGTGAACAAGAGGGGTGAGACTCCCACAGCGCTTGCGGCCCGCAGAGGCCACAAGGAGATTGAACGGTTCTTAACGGAGTAGGAAGGAGATGAGAGAATGAGCAAATCAAAAGAAAACCTGGAAGAAGCTTTCGCAGGTGAATCACAGGCCAACAGGAGGTATCTGGCTTTTGCCAAAAAAGCTGAAGAGGACGGTTTCGTTCAGATCGCAAAACTCTTCAGGGCCGCCGCTGCCGCAGAGACTGTACATGCTCACGCTCACCTGAGGGTTCTTGGAGGAATCAGAACCACAGAAGACAACCTGAAGGAAGCAATCAGCGGCGAAACCCATGAGTTCACGGCCATGTATCCGAAGATGATCGACGACGCCATTGCGGAGGGCAACAAAGCAGCGCAGATAAGCTTCCAGTTTGCCAACGAAGTAGAGAAGATCCACGCCGCTCTTTATCAGAAGGGTCTGAATATGATGGGGGACCTTGAAGATGTTGATTACTATGTCTGCGAGATCTGCGGCAACACCGTTGAGGGCGAAGCCCCGGACAAGTGCTCTGTCTGCGGAGCTGGGGAAAAGGCGTTTTTTAAAGTTGACTAAAGGCTTTGTCAGGCCTTTTCTTATAACTGATCATTTTTTTGGTTTACTGGATTGAATCCTGGCGTTGTGTTTATTGAGAGCTTTTACTCTTTGATTGATTTCTTCCTCAGCCAGGATTCCTCTTTCTGTGAAATATTGACCGATGGGTGTCTGCAGCCACCGTTGAAACTGCAGGACAGCGTTGCACTGATAAGCGGTAAGGTATCCCTGCCTGAGAGCTGAGTCGCCGATCCGTTCTCCGGAGGATATGCTGGCGGCTATCCTTTCAGAATCATCGTCGGTCAAGTAGTTCCACATCCTCGCGATTCCACCGAATGTCGGCCTCTGGCTCCGCTGCCACGCAACAGCCCCGACAAAGTCGCTCCAGGAGACGAGCCCTGAGTAGAAAAGGTACTGGCCGATGAAAAGTTCGCAGTCCGGAACAGGACCATCCCAGAAACCGTTTCCGGAGCCGTTCATCGATGAGATGGCCTTCTTGACCTTATGAGGGGGCGACGGAAGGGGTGAGTGGGAGTTATCCAGGATGTGCCTGGATAGATGCTCGTAGGCAAGGTTGACATTCTTGAGAAGCTCGTTCATGTCGGAAGCTTCTCCCCCCGTGAGGCCCGACCTGTCGGGATGATACTCCATGGCTTTTTTTCTGTAGCTTTCCTTGAGGTCCGCATGATTCAGTGATGTGATCTTCACACCGGGACCGAACAGGATCCTGCAGGCATTGGTGATCTCATGGACATTCAGTGAGGAGCTCAAGCGGGTTTGCCTCAATTCTTCAACATGTTAACCGAAAAACCGCAAACCGCAACTTTACGGTTACGCTATTCTGGGTAATTGGGAGGGGGATGTCAAGGGGGAGCGCGGCAATCCAGGGAAAAGCCTTCACGCAGGGGACAAAAGCCTGGACCACAGCGCAGCCACTTCCAGGCTGCATCACCCTTCGACGAGCTCAGGGCAGGCAGGGTTTCACAGAGTAAAAGGGGAAAAGGTTTTCTGTTTTACAAAAGGTCTCACACTGGAACCTG
>QIEJ01000247.1 GCA_003228585.1 Pseudomonadota bacterium | reverse complement strand
AACTTTAACTCTTTAAGTTCCTCCTTCAATCTGTTTGCGGACAGGATCAGGTTCTCGAGCCTGGCCTCGATGAGCTGTGGGAAGGTGTTTCCGTCGGTTTCGATGGCCAGGAAGGGGAGGGAGAGCCGGTCCTTGTTTTCCCTCCAGAAGGCCCCGTTTCTCCTGGAGAAGTTGGGTTTTTCATCACGGAGGCGATGATTGAGGATGGATTCAGCGACCCTGCATGGCATACAGCCGAAGGGCCCGATGCTTATGACGCCATGGGTCTCATCCCCGATCTCCTTCAGGGTGGAACTGACTGTCAGGATGGCCTCTCCTGTGAACTCGGTACTGATTAGAGAACTTCCCTTCTTAAGGAGATAATCCATGTTGATTCGGTGTCCGGCGTAAAATCCCGACCTGGCAAGGCGCTTCTGGACTGTGATCTCTGATCTTTCCATCAGATAACATTTTATCTTCGCCTTCAGCCTGTCCAGAGGCGTCACCCTGAAACCGGTTCCACTGGCAACAATGTAGTTGATGTACTGAATCCATTCATAGACTGGGGAGGTTTTGACGAGGATTTCTTTCCTGGCAAGTTTCTGGACAAGATACTGGCTGGAAAAACCGTCTTTTCGAACGTAGACTTCCCCTGTCAGGGTTATTTTTGTCACTTCCTCAAGGGTTTTTGTCTTCCTGATAGCGGCTAGCGTTTCCATCTCTTCGTCCAGTATGGACATCACTTCTGACCGGCTGTCGGATGCGAGGCTGCCCAGAATTCTTTCTCTGGCCGCCTCAAAGGCCTGCAATGCCCCTTCCTTATCTTCAGCCAGCGCCAAAATACCCGCATGGATGTCATCTAGTCCATCCCCGATGTGCAGACCAAAGATAGCGCGGGTCGTGAATCCCGGGGGCATACCGGCATATCCGTTTTCGCTTGATAATGAGAGCACTGCGACGTTTTGAAACCGGTTTTTCCGGATGAATTCCCGCAAGGAGACATTGTACTGCCCGAACCTGCAGGGTCCGTTGGTTCCAGGCAGAAAATATACTGATATCTCGTCCGGGCTGGTCCGCTCGTTGAGATATCGATGAAGAGAGCCGGTGGACAGGATGAAAGGCAGACACTCTTTGCAGGACGTATCTCCCTTCCCAAGGGACATTTCAACCTGGCCAGGGGGCCTGAGAGCGGTTGCTCTGATCCCGATATACCGCATGGCAGCGGCTATGGCCTTTGTGCTTGTGTCGCCCATTGACGGAAGAAGCATGTGAACGTCCGGATCCCTGATGTCCAGAAGTCTACCGTCGCTCGTGCGAACATGAAATATCCCGGAGTTGATGGAGGTCTGCGCAGGCAGGAAATCTTTCTCTTTTGCCTGGGAAAGGTTCAGACCCCTGTACCCTTTGACCACATCCAGAAAAGCCTCGATCCTCGTGTCAATACCAGCGTCAGCGGTGTGCGCGTCGAATTCGAGGGTTAAAAACGGTTTGTGCCCCATAATGGATCGAAAACGTTCAATAATGAAAGAATCAGGGCCGCAGCTGAAGTTGGTTATGAATACGCCAAAAAGGTTTGGCTTTTCCCGGATGAACTCGGCTGCCTGCAGAATCCCCTGGCCGGCGGCCCAGTACATCGAATCAATGGTGGATCCTCCGTTATCCGCAATGGGTAGAAAGTCAAAAGGAATAATCCTGCATCCACGGGTTGTGAACTTGTTGGGAACACCCATGTTCCCGACTTTGGTAAAGGCGTTGTAAGAGCGGCCAAAGAGGACAACCGCGCTGTTCTCTTGAGGCAGAGATGAAAGAAAATCCCTGCCTGAGGCCTTCATCTGCTCATGCATGCTCTCGAAGATCCCCCATGCTTCGTCAAATGCCTCCAGAGACTTCCTTCTGGCAAAACCCAGCTTGCGACCGATCCTGATAAAAGCCCTGCCAAGCTGTTTTTTGCTGTTGAAGTCGAGCACCTCCGTCAGCAGCCTGGGATCGAGTTCATCGTGGAATGCCGCTTTTAGATAGTAGGGTTCGCCCTGAATCAGGGGACAGGTGCAGTTGGCAGCGTCGCTGGTCTTGAGATAAGCGTTCTTGACGTGAGGGATGAAAATTCGATCAGGATTCTTGTTCAGCATATCTTTCAGGAAACCGTGACTCTGCAGAACTGGGAAACAGAAGTTTGACCCCACCGCCAGAAAGCCCTCCGGGTCCGGATTGTCGCTCCGGACAACCTTTAATCCCAGTTTGGAAAAAAAATGGGCATAAAGCGGATAAGCGGTGTTGGTGTAAAGGGAGCTCAGTATGCCCACTGTCCGGGATCTGCCGTTTCCCGAGCAGATGGGGGGATTTTGATAGATCCGATCCTCACGGGTCCGGACCATGTCGAATCCTTCCCTGTCCGCATTCTCTCTGGTGGATGAATTGTAGTATCTGTTGCAGGCCCCGCCGAAGGGATATGTCCTTTCGTTGATGAGATAGCGGTCGATCCGGCATCTGCGATCGCACATTTCCCTTCCGCCGTTGCAGATAAACGGCTCTGCCGGGTTTATTTCCCTGGAAGCCAGCTCAGCAAGGTCAATAAAACGTTTTTTGATGAGACCACTGCTGATTTTTCTCTGCACTTCGATCGCTGCTCCGAATGCTCCCATCAATCCGGGTTCGGGAGGTACTATTATCTCCCTGTCGCAGAGTGTTGCCATGGCAAGAGGAACTGCCCGATTGTAACAAACACCTCCCTGCATGAAGACTTTCTTGCCAACCAGGCGATTGCCCTTGACTCTGTTCAGGTAGTTCTGGCAGACGGAATAAACGAGCCCCGCTATGCTGTCCTCCCTTGAAGCACCCTCTTGAACAGCTGTTTTTATGTCACTTCCGATGAACGCCGCACACTGATCACTGAAGTTTGGTGGAGCTCTGGAGGCAAGTGCGGCCTGGGCGATATGGGAAGTTTCAACACCGAATGACTCCATGCAGGCCTCCTCGAGAAAGGAGCCAGTTCCCGCTGAACAGGCCTCGTTCATGGCATAATCAGTGGGCACCCCGTTGGTAATGAATGTATATTTTGCATCCTGGCCGCCTATCTCGAAAATTGTATCCACTTCAGGATCGAAATGGACCGCAGCGGCGGCATGAGCCATTATCTCGTTAATTGTCTCCTCAGTCAGGGCGTGCAGGCCTGCGATCTGCCTGCCGCTCCCCGTTATTCCCAACCCGACAATGTTCGGGTGAATACCATCAGGAATCCGGTCAAGCAGCGTTCGATAACAATTTCGGCCGGCACTTACCGGGTCCCCCAGTGTTCGCAGGTACTCACTGGCAACGATGGCCTGATTGTCGGTTCTGATCAATACGGCCTTTGTCGTAGTGCTCCCCACGTCAAGGCCGACGATATAATCACCGCTGTGAAACCGGCTCCTGGGAGCAGATTTGAACTGAACTTTCGATGTTCCGCTCTGAAGTTTCGGTAAAATGGGGAAGGAATTGAAGGATGTCTTGACCAGGTCCTCCCTTTTTTCGGTGAGACATCCATTCTGTTCAGCCCATAACATGGCCCCCAGAGCCTCAAAATAGGGAGCTTCGCCAGGGATGATGATCCCGGGGAAAACCTTCCTGAGAAAACGCATTACAACCTGATTCTGACTGACACCACCAACAACCATGACACGTTTGGCGTTTACCGCCCTGAGCAACTCGATCATCTTCCCGGCCATCATCATGCACAACCCGGCAGCTACACGTCCCTTTTCGACACCTTTATTCAGGGCATGTGTGCAGTCACTCTTGCTGAAAACGGAACATCTGCTGGCAATTTCGTGGGGCTCGAATGATGCTGCGATTTTTACCGCATCATCCGCATCCAGGTCCATTCGTTTGATCTGCTGGAGGAAGAACTCACCAGTGCCTGAGGCGCACTTGTTTCCCGTACTGACCGATCTGATCCTTCCACGGTTGTCCAGGGCATAGACGAGGAACGATTCACTTCCTGCGGACAGGATACTGTCCATCCCGGCGTATTGCGGCCTGATGTGATCGTATGCCAGTTCTACAGCTTCCGGTTCGGATACCGTTTCAATATTAATGAGATCTCGGAATTTACGGCCTGTAATACCAACCCTGGCCGGGATGGCGTTGTGGATAAGCTCCTTGACAACCTCACTGACTTTTCCACCGTGGTTCGTTCGCGTGGACCTCATCTCTCCACTGACTCTCTGAACGGTACTTATCGTGCTGGCACCGAGGCAGATGCCCAGGGATCTATGGAGATCGGTATACAGGGTGCTCATGTCTGTTTTCAAGGCTCCCATGAAAATGGATCTGCCGGTAAATACTCGGGGATGATTCTCAAGGCCGGTTCCTCTTTCATTCTAGCATGAGGAGCTCAATACTCCAAAACGCAATCCCCGCTGAGGGAATAAAATGCCTGTAACTATGGTATAGGAACATGTAAAGGAGGCGATAATTGGCTGAACCCAGGGATGAGGTCCTGGCTGCCCAGGCGGCCTCGGGTGATCTGCAGGCGTTCGAGGAAATTGTAAACCGGCATAGAATGTCAGTATACCGCCTCGCCCGGTCCATCACGGGCAACCATGATGATGCAGATGATGCGGCCCAGGAGACATTCATCAGGGTATATCGATCCCTGTCCTCTTTTGACACCGGCCGCTCCTTTAAGGCCTGGCTCAGGAGAATAACGTATAACACGAGCCTGAATGTCCTTCGGGCTTCGTCCAACAGGAAAAAGCGGACCGTCATCGCGGAAACTGACCATGTCCCTGATCTGTCTCCCAACCCTGAACAGATTGTCCAGAGCCGGGATTCGGGGTGTCAAATCCAGGCAGCTGTGGAATCCCTCACGGCTGAGCTCAGGGCGACATTCGTTCTCAGGGCAGCTGAGGGGATGTCCTACCGGGATATAGCCAGGACAACAGGGGTGAAGATAGGAACGGTGATGTCCCGGCTCTCCAGGGCCAGGGAAAGAATCCAGACAGCGATGGAATCCGCGGGAAAGTTACCACAGAGGGGTGATGTTTAATGAGGTGCGGCAGGATCAGAAAGAGACTTATGGCCTACCATGACGGTGAGCTTGGCGGAGCCTGGTCCAGGAGGATCGAGAAACATATCCTTTCCTGCGCGATGTGTGAACAGGCCTTGGAAGGCCTCGAAGCAGTAGATCAGACCATTGCCATGCCCGTGCCAGAAAGCGAGTATTGGAGCGGTTTTACAGCAAGAATAATGGACCGGGTAAAGGATGAACCCGTCGGTGACCCCGTGCAGACCAAGGCGGCAGAATCCAGACTTTCCTATAAGGTCATGCGTTTGGCGCCGGCTTTCTCCATAGCCCTGGTGGTTGTCGTCGCTGCAGGGCTGCTCATGGAGATCAGGGGGCCTGTAGTCCCTCGCCAGAGCGTGCCCACAGTCCGGAAACAGGCCGTTGAGGCTGATTCCATGGCCAATATGACACGACCTGAACAGATCGATGAGGCCGCCATGATGGCTGAACCGGAACCGGTATTGTCGTCAGAAGGAACCGATGTTTCCCGGACTTACCATAGGGACTACAAGGGGAGTTCGCTTCGGAAGAAAGAAACCTTCAGCAGGGATGACAGGTACGATGAAGAGCCACTCCGGGCACTGATGTTCAAAGCCGAGACCCTCTCCCGGGAGGGGAAACAGGAGGAGAGTGAAAAGGTTCTCAGGGATCTTCTGTCCCAGTTACCCCCATCCCCCATCCAGGAGAAAGCGACAATGCTTCTTGTCCAGGTGCTCTGGTACCAGGACAGGATTGGTGAGGCCCGGCAGCTGTTGACAGAGTCTCAGGTCGCCTTTCCCGATAACGATATGGTGCAGGAATTCAAACTCGAAGCGGCGCCCGCCGATGTGAAAACGCTTCAGTGATGCCGGCTTCACCAGGTTCGATCTTGCGACCTTGAGACTATGCGACTGAGCGATTTTTCTCGTCTGGTCGCATCGTCGCCCAGTCGTCCAGTCGCTATATCCGGGACAGCTTCTGATTACTGATTACTTATTGCGGTATCCCCATCCCCGTTGATCAATTTCAGAATGTCCTCTGCCTTTCTATAGCCTGGTGCAACACGGCCGTCGGGCAGGATCATTGTCGGTGTGGAGGTGATCCCGATCTCCCTTGCAAGCTCTATGGAGCGATCGATGCCATCTGTGTCGCAAGCAGGATCGGGTATCGGTTTGCCGATAAAACTGTCCTCGAGCAGTTCTATGGATTCCTCGCATAGAATTGTCTTGGATATGCGGTAGGAGTCCGGGTGTAGCTTGGTGAGCGGGAAGAGTTTGATGAAAAAGACGATATCCGGGTCGGCCTCAACCACTTTCTTGAGTTCCGGGTGAAATTTCCTGCAGTAAGGGCACAATGGGTCAGTGAAAACAAAAGCTTTTTTCTTCGCTCCCGGGTTGCCCAATACCAGTCCTCGGTCAACGGAAATGGTCGACAGATCAACCCGCCGGTTCTCCTGGAGCTTCTTTTGTGTAATGTTGCTTTTGTCCGCTATCCGGATCACATTGCCAGCTATGACAAAATTTTTCGAAAAATCGATATAGACGAGATGTTTTTTACCCTTGCTCGTTACTTCCACAGCATAGAGCCCGGGTACTTCCGCAAAATCCACGTGGTCCACACTGTCCACCAATCCATTCAGAAGCTTGGAGGCGTCCTCTTTATTTATGTCGTGGCAATCCCGGCATTCCCCCTCGGCGCATCCCTCTCCGACAAAAGCTGAACCGGGCTGGGGTGTGATCCAGATGAAAAGCATGAAATTGAAAAATATCAACAAAAACGAAATTTTATTATTCACGTATCGATCCTTTGTGCTCCGGCTGCGAAAGGGCAGACAGCTTCCGACAAACTATAACCAGGAGCATGATGAGGTTCTACGACAGGCTCCTGATTATGTCTTAATTGCCCTGTTTCTTTTTCAGTTCAGTATCGATCATCTGGGCGAATCCCTGCAGAGATCGATTGTTCAGCAGGCGGCCGTTGATAAAGACCGCTGGAGTTCCCCTGACCCCTATGTTCCTTCCTTCAAGAAGATCACGATCAATGCTGTTTATAACAGCCGGACTCCTGGCGTCTGCTAACAAGCGTTCCATGTCCAGATCCAGTTGAAGAGCAATTTCAGTGATCTTCTCATCGTTTATTCTGTTGTAATTTTCGAACAACAAGTTGTGGAACTCCCAGAATCGGCCCTGGTTTCCAGCGGCCAGGGCCGCAGCGGCAGCTTTGCGGGCGAACTTGTGATTATTCAGGGGGAAGCTCTTGTAAACCAGTTTTACCTCTTTGGGGTAGCGCTCGAGCACCTGCTCGAGTAGAGGCACAAGCCTCGCACAGTAGGGTCACTGGAAATCATCGAAGACGGCGACAACCACAGGTGCGTTATCAGGGCCCTTGTAGGGAGATCCTGTTATGTCGAGTTGATGGACCAGTTCCAGGAGAATAATTTTTATGGCCTTACCTTCAACGCTTCCCAGGATCAGCCTGTTGCCCGCCTGTGAGAACTCGACACTGTTATAGCCTTTTTCCACCTTAAGAATCTGCACCAGTTCCCCGGTCCAGGTAAAGACCCGAACCTCACCATCGGATGTGAGGACAAAAGTCCACTTCCCATCCTGGGAAACAGCGATATCCATCGCACCGGAACCCAGATCGATAGTTTTCTGTGCCTGGAACTCGAATCCTGCATGCGCCGGGCTGGTCCAGAGGAGTACCATAACAACCCAGCTAAGAAGTCTGAAGAAAACTTTTCTCATTCGACACCTCCATGTTTGTTTCGTTTAGTGAAGTTACCGGATATGGATGGGAGAAGCAATGGAGAAATAACCAATGATCATTGGATGTTATCCCATGGGATTGGAGTTCACAAGGTTGATTGGAGACACGTTGACAAAGAATGGTTCATCCTGTATTTATTCCAACTCTCCAATTCCATGTGAAGGGGGGTACCCAATGATTCTCAAGCTCGATGAAATTCCCCCGGATGGATTGGAGGTGGAGGTCGAACTGGACCCTGGTGTTCCTGGGTTGATTCCGCTCCACGCCGCCAGTCCCCTGACGGGAATCCTCAGCATCAGGAAAACAGGTTCCCAGGTCCTCGTGCGAGGAGCGATAAACGGTTCTCTGCACCAGGAATGCTCCCGATGCCTGACGGGGTACCTTTTTAATGTCAACGAGGAATTCTCCGTCGAGCTTCGACCGGTATCGTTCCTGAGCGATGGTGAAGAACTTGAACTTGCCGGGGATGACCTCAATGTTGAATTTTTCAGGGGAGATGAGCTCGATCTGGATCACATCCTCGCCGAACAGTTGAGCCTGGCTCTGCCCATGAAGCCCCTATGTTCAGAGAAATGTACGGGTTTATGCTCTGTCTGCGGGACTGATCGAAGGAACGGATTCTGTTCTTGCGACGAGACCGTTATTGACCCGAGATGGGAGGCTCTGAAGGCCTTGAAAGACAGGAAAGGCACATGAGGGCTCGCAACAATATAGTGCAGGAACGTACTTGAATATGGTTAAATAGAAGAAGATTCCAAGGAGATTCCAATGGCCGTACCGAAACAGAAAACCGCCAAGGCTCGAACTCGCAGGCGCAGGGCCCATGATGCATTGAAGACCCCCATGAACAGCACGTGCGACAAGTGTGGCGAGCCCAAGATGCCCCACCGCGTATGCTCACACTGTGGTTTCTACCGGGGGCGCAAGGTCCTTGAGGTAGAAGAGGTCTGAAGACTCAATCTGTCATCTACCGTCAATGGGCCTTCTCTCAGGTGGTAAGGATGGCCGATGAGTAGCCTGCCTGTAGTGACGTTGCCATGAATATAGCTGTCGATGCGATGGGTGGAGATTATGCCCCCCAGTCAGTTGTTGAGGGTGCAGCTCTCGCCGTAAGGGAGTGTGAGTGCACAGTTCTGCTGGTAGGGGATCGCGAGATCATCCAACCTCTCGTTGACCGGGCGGATCTGCCGGAAGGCCGTATCCTGATCAAACAAGCGTCGGAAGTCGTGCGCATGGATGAATCGCCACGCATGGCACTGACCAAAAAACCGGATTCGTCCATTCGCAGGATATTCGAACTGGTAAAATCCGGTGAAGCCCATGCTGCGGTTTCCGCCGGCAATTCCGGGGCCGCCATGTTGTCAGGGATGTATATTCTCGGACCCCTTCCCAACGTCGACCGCCCCTGTATAGGGACGATTCTCCCCACCGGTACCGGACGACCTACCATTATGGCTGACTCCGGGGCCAACGTGGATTGCAAACCCCATAATCTCATTCAGTTCGCCTTCATGGGCAATGCTCTGGCAAAAATAGTTCTGGGTATCTCAGATCCCAGGGTCGGACTGATAAGCATCGGTGAAGAGGCTGGAAAAGGCAACGAGGTTGTAAGAACCACCTACAAAACCCTGAAGAAAAGTGGACTCAATTTCATCGGAAACGTCGAAGGCGGTGATGTCTTTTCAGGCCAGGCTGCCGATGTTCTCGTTTGTGACGGGTTTGTCGGCAACGTGGCCCTTAAAACAGGGGAAGGTGTACTGAAGACACTCGGGGCCGGCCTCAAGGATGAGATAAAAACGTCCGTACTTGCCAGGTTCGGGTACCTGTTCATGCGCCCTGCCTTGAGAAAATTCAGGAGGCGTTTCGAATATGACGAAATAGGCGGAGCCTTGCTGCTGGGAATCGACGGCATCGGGATCATCGCTCATGGCGGCGCCAACTCAAAGGCCATCAAGAACGCCATTCTCACAGCCGACGAGTTTGCACACAAGAAAATTGATCGGCGGATTAAGGATGAGGTTGAATCCAGTGCCGACCTGAAGCAGAGCGTCGGTGATAAAGTTCACCAGGTTATCGAAACCCTTAAAGAGAAGAAAATGGAAATGAACCTGAAGGATTCCCGGGAAAAATCAGGGATGTTTTCATCCGAGGATTAAATTGAAGGCAGCAATTGCCGGCACGGGGTCCTATCTACCGGAGCGGATTCTGACAAACATGGAACTCGAGCGGATGGTTGACACCTCCGATGAGTGGATAACCTCCAGGACCGGGATCAAGGAACGCCGCATCGTCGGTCCTGATGAAGCCACATCGGACCTTGCCGCCGCAGCGGCAAGGAAAGCTCTGGAGATGGCCTCCGTAGACGCGGAGGAACTGGACCTCATCATCGTCGCAACCATCACTCCCGACTTCATGTTTCCTTCCACTGCCGGACAGGTTCAGAGATTACTTGGCGCCCACAGGGCGGCAGCCTTTGACATCGAGGCGGCCTGTACCGGCTTCATCTATGCCCTTTCCGTGGGGGAACTTTTCATCACAGGCGGGAAGTATAATAAAGTCCTTGTAATTGGCGCCGAGGTTCTGTCAAGGTTCGTCAACTGGGAGGATAAAACAACATGTGTCCTGTTTGGAGACGGTTCGGGGGCTGCGTTACTTGTCCCATCGGAGGATGAGGAAAGAGGTATCATATCCACCCATCTGCATAGTGACGGCCGAATGTGGGATATTCTCATGGCACCGGCTGGCGGGTCCAGGATGCCCATCGATGAGCGGGCAATTGCCCAAAAACTCAATACAGTGAAAATGAAGGGTAATGAGGTCTTCAAGGTTGCCGTGACCAAACTCAGCGAAGTGGTGGATGAAGTTCTCCAGGAAAACGGTTTGGGGGAGGAGGATATCGATTTTCTGGTTCCCCACCAGGCGAATCTTCGCATAATCCAGGCGACGGCAAAGAAATTGAAGCTCCCCATGGAGAAGGTCATAATCACCGTTGACAGGCACGGCAACACATCAGCAGCTTCCGTGCCCCTGGCCCTGGACGAGGCCGTTCGTTCCGGGAGGATCAAGCAGGGTGACAGGGTGCTTCTCGAGGCATTCGGCGGCGGTTTGACATGGGGTGCCGCGCTCGTCCGCTGGTAACGCGATGTGTCGAATTCCAGATTTCACATTTCAAATTCCAGAGTAGTACCTTGAATATTTTTAATAATGGCATTCTGGAATCTGGAATCTGGAACCTGGAATCTGGAATTTAAAACGCTGGAGGTAACAATGGACTATTTCTTGACTGAGGAACAGCAGGCTATTCAGGAAATCGCTCGTCAGATAGCTGAAGAAAAGGTGGTTCCGGTCCGCGAGGAACTTGACGAGAAGGAGCAGTTCCCGGCAGAGATTATGGAGATCTGCGGACAATCAGATCTCTTCGGGCTTGCCATCCCCGAAGAATATGGGGGGTTCGGCGGCGGTGTTCTTGAGACCTCCCTGGCGGTGGAGGAACTGAGCAAAGCCTGCCTGGGTGTATCGGTCAGTTTTGCGGCAACAGGACTTGGGTGCTATCCGATCCTTCTTTTCGGAAGCGACGAACAGAAGCAGAAATATCTCCCTGTCCTCGCATCCGGTGAGCAGCTTGCCGCTTTCGGTCTTACGGAAGCAGACGCGGGTAGCGACGCCGGAGGGATCAGGACTACGGCCACAAAGGACGGGGACTCCTATATTCTGAACGGAACCAAGCAGTGGATCACCAACGGTGGTGAGGCCGGGATCTATACGATCATCGCCATAACCGATCGCAGAAAAGGTCCAAGAGGCGCCTCGTCGTTCATAGTCGAGAAAGGTACTCCGGGTTTCTCCTTTGGTAAAAAGGAGAAAAAGATGGGTATCCGGGCCTCGGCCACTCGGGAACTGGTTTTCGAGGATTGCCGTATCCCGGCCGAAAACAGGCTTGGCAGGGAAGGAATGGGGTTCATGGTGGCAATGAGGACCCTCGATATCTCGCGGCCCGGAATCGCTGCCCAGGGTGTCGGCGTCGCGCAGGGTGCTCTGGATGTCGCCGTGAACTATGCGCGGGAACGCAAACAGTTCGGCCAGACCATTATCTCCTTCCAGGCCGTTCAGCACATGTTGGCTGACATGGCCATCAAGACGGAGGCCGCGAGGGCCGTGACATACTCGGTAGCGCGGTATATCGACAGCGGGGCCAAGGATTTTTCAAAGATGTCGGCCATAAGCAAGGTGCTCGGAGCCGACGTCGCCATGCAGGTCACCACCGATGCTGTACAGGTTCTGGGCGGCTACGGTTATATGCGGGAATATCCGGTGGAAAAAATGATGCGGGATGCCAAGATCCTGCAGATCTACGAGGGGACCAACCAGATCCAACGCAATGTAATCGGCGCAGGGTTGATCAAGGAGTACGCGCAGAAAAAGTAGTGGGTCCAGTAGTCAGTTATCAGTAATCAGTAGACAAGAGACAAGAGATCGACGGGGCGAAGGGGCGACTGGGCGACCCGGCGAAAAAACAAAGGAATTCTGAATCAAGGTTCACAAGAGTGCGGTAGATTCAAGGCCAGAGTCCTGAGGAACACCGGAGACGTATATGCAATACGTTGAGGATTTCCGAAGGGCGATAACGCAGAAGATGCCGTGCTATTGGGAACCGCATAATACAGAGGGATAAATGAATATTGTTGTTTGTATAAAACAAGTCCCCGACACAACCAAGGTCAAAATCAACCCTGAAACGAATACTCTGATACGTGAGGGGGTCGAGAGCATCATCAATCCTTTTGACCACTATGCGATAGAGGAGGCGGTGCGGTTAAAGGAAGCTCATGGTGGGACCGTGAAAGTCATGACCATGGGGCCGCCTCAGGCCGAGACCGCCCTTCGGGAGGCCGTGTCATTGGGTGCCGATGAAGCCTATCTTGTCAGTGACAGGGCTTTCGCGGGATCGGATACCTGGTCGACTGCCTATACCCTTGCAGCCGCTATCCGAAATTTGGGAGATACGGATCTCATTCTTTGTGGCAAGCAGGCCATTGACGGGGACACCGCCCAGGTGGGTCCATCCCTGGCCGATCAACTGGACATACCGTTCGTCGCCTTCGTAAGGAAGGTCAGGACCATAACGGATACGGAGTTGGTTGTTGAGAGGGTGTTCGAGGAAGGATACGAGGTGGTTCAGTCGCCTCTTCCGGCTCTCATTACGGTGGTCAAGGAGATCAACGAGCCGCGGCTGCCCTCCCTTAAGGGAAAGATGAAAGCTAAAAAGTGTGAAATAGTAATGGTTTCAAGATCTGAACTTGAAGTCGAGGATCCTTACCTCGGTCTGGATGGTTCACCGACACGGGTCGTCAAGATATTCTCGCCCGATCTCAAGAGAGCCGGGGAAAAACTTGAAGGCGAACCACAGGATATCGCCGAAAAACTTGTAAGGAACCTGCGGGATCAGAAGCTGATCTGAAATACATTCCATATTCCAGATTCCATATTTCAGATTCCAGACAAAAAAAACGATTTTAAGGTGTGCGAGAATGGGTAAGATGCAAGGCCGCAGGGAAGAGGAAACCGGAGTCGTATATGCAATACGTCGAGGATTTCCGATGACTGAGAACGCCGCAGATTGCCCGTTATCGCACACCGCATAAACCAGAGGAATTAAATGGCTGTAGTAGTAATAAAAAACCAATGTGATGGTTGCGAAGTCTGTCTTGATTCGTGTCCCTATGACGCTATCGAGATGATTGATGGTGTAGCGTATATCAATGAAAAATGCACCCTTTGCATGGCCTGTCTGGAAGCGTGCCCGGTTGAGGCCATCATCAGCGAGGAGTCGGAAACGGAACTGCCCGAGCTGGAGAAGGACGCTTATTCAGGAGTATGGGTTTTCGCCGAACAGCGCCAGGGAAAAATCTCCTCGGTTGTCGCTGAACTACTCGGAGCCGGTAGAAAACTCGCCGACGCGCAAGGTCAGAAACTCACTGCTGTGCTGTTTGGACATGAAATGGAACCATCGGCCCGGGACCTGGTTCACTATGGAGCCGACGAGGTGATATACGTGGATGATCCGATTCTGGCACAGTTCAATGATGGTCCTTACGCCTCGGTTCTTTCGGATCTCATCGAGAAGAGGAGGCCTGGCATAGTTCTCGCGGGCGCGACATTCATGGGCCGCTCCTTTATCCCGAGCGTTGCATCCAGGATCAGCACAGGATTGACAGCTGACTGCACAGCATTGGATATCGATCCGGAAACCGGTGACCTGCTTCAGACCCGACCCGCCTTTGGTGGCAATATCATGGCCACCATCATATGTCCCCGTCACCGACCTCAGATGGCCACTGTCCGTCACAAGGTTCTCACTCCAGCAGTCAGGGACATCCATCATAAAGGTGAAGTTCATATTATCAACGGTGCGGGCAATGGGAGGATCGATGAGAAAACTCAGGTCCTGGAGGTTGTCGAGGAGATTATGGATACGGTCAATCTGGCCGAGGCGGATATCATCGTATCCGGAGGAAGAGGACTACGCGATTCTGAAGGGTTCAAGCTCATAGAGGAATTGGCTGTTCTTCTGGGTGGTGCCGTAGGGGCATCGCGTTCAGCAGTCGATTCAGAGTGGATTCCCTATTCCCATCAGGTTGGTCAGACGGGCAAGACAGTGCAGCCAAAACTGTATATTGCCTGCGGTATCTCCGGGGCTGTTCAGCACCTTGCCGGGATGCAGTCATCTGATGTCATCGTTGCCATTAACAAGGATCCAGACGCTCCTATCTTCGATGTTTCGACCTATGGTCTGGTTGGAGATCTGTTCCAGATTATTCCGCAGATTATCAAATCGGTAAAAGTGCAGAGAGGTGAGGTTTGAGCCTGGCTCTTGTCTTTCCAGGTCAGGGATCCCAGTTTGTCGGTATGGGAAAGGATCTCGTCCAGTGGTCCGGGTCTGCGAAGCAGACTTTTGAGGAAGCGGATGATGTCCTGAAATCAGGATTGAGCAGTTTGTGTTTCGAAGGGCCAGAGGAGGAACTCAAGCTCACAGCGAATACCCAGCCTGCCATATTGGCCACAAGTGTAGCGGCATTCAGGGCTCTGGATTCGGTGGTTGAACTTTCACCTTCCTGGGTTGCGGGGCACAGTCTTGGAGAATACTCTGCTCTGGTTACAGCCGGAAGCATCTCCCTGGCAGATGCCCTTTGGGCAGTGAGGGAGAGGGGAAAAGCCATGCAGGAGGCCGTTCCTCAGGGTGAGGGCGCCATGGCCGCTCTCATTGGCATGAGCGGCAGGGAAATTGAAGGCATATGCACTGAAGTTTCCAACGATAGCGGAGTGGTCTCGCCGGCAAACTACAATTCCCCGGGGCAGGTTGTAATCGCAGGCAACCGGGACAGGGTTAAGCAGGCCATGGACCTGTTCAGGGAGCGAGGGGGGAAAAAGGCGGTTGAACTGCCTGTAAGCGCTCCCTTCCACTGTGCACTCATGGAGCCGGTTTCACATCGCATGGCTCAAGTGTTAAGGGATATTGTCATTGACAGTCCAAATACCGTTCTGATAAACAACGCTGAAGCGCATCCTCTCACTACCGCAAAGCAAATTGCCCCCTCCCTCGTTCGACAGGTTACGTCGCCTGTCCTCTGGGAGAATTCAATTCGATATATGGCTGGTGAGGGCGCTGGTGTTTTTATGGAAATTGGCCCCGGCAAAGTCCTGACCGGATTGATCAAGAGAATTGATCGATCAGTAAAGACAGGCTATTTTGGCAGTCCGGAGCATCTGGATGCTGCAGTTGAACTTGTTGACAAAATTGGCCGCGCAGCTCTCCGGGGAGATAGTCAGTAGAAACAGAAAAAAGTTCGACTTTAAGGGAAATAACATGACTGAGGATCGAACAGCGATTGTAACCGGTGGTGGTCAGGGGATCGGCAGGACCATCATTCTGGATCTGGCATCAAAAGGGGTGAATGTCGTGGCAGCTGATATTAACCTCGACGGTGTCAATCAGGTGTCATCAGAAGCCGAGGGGCTGGGGGTTCGGGCAATGGCCTTGCAGGTTGACATTTCAGATGCCGAAAGCGTACAGGCAATGGTAAACGCTGTCAGTGATGAGTTCGATAGAGTGGACTATCTTGTCAACAATGCCGGAATTACCAGGGATTCTCTCCTGGTACGTATGGATGATGAAGCGTGGCAGGCTGTAATCGATGTCAACCTTACAGGGGCTTATCTGTGCTCCAAAGCAGTGGTCCGGTTGATGATGAAAAAGCGATTCGGCCGTATCGTCAACATCTCCTCTGTGGTTGCCGTTATGGGGAACGCGGGACAGACGAACTACGCGGCTTCCAAGGCGGGGATGATAGGGTTCACCAAATCACTGGCCAGGGAGGTAGCCCCCCGAAATATCACTGTTAATGTTGTTGCCCCGGGATTTATCCAGACGGCCATGACTGACGCTCTTGGGGAAAAGGCCCGTGAGGATCTTGTTGCGCTCATCCCCTCCCAACGTCTCGGCACTCCGGAGGATGTTGCCGCTTCAGTGGGTTTTCTTCTTTCGGATGAGGCATCATATATAACGGGGCAGGTTCTTCACGTAAACGGCGGAATGTATATGTGAATTGCAGTACTATGTACTAAGTACTAAGTACTAAAGACTAAAGACTAAAGACTAAGGATCTTTACCTCAGTACATAGAACCTAGAACCTAGAACTTAGTACTTAAATATACTTGAATCTAGAAACCAGAACTGGATTGACAGGAGGAACCAATGGACGTAGCCAGCAAAATCAAGGAAATTATCTCAGAGCAGCTCAATCAGGATGCAGACGGCATCGACACTTCAGCCCATTTTGTAAACGACCTGGGTGCTGATTCTCTGGATGTGGTCGAACTGGTAATGGCCTTTGAGGAGGCCTTTGATCTCGAGATCCCGGATGAGGATGCCGAGAAGATCCAGACCGTTCAGGACGCGATCAGTTATATCCAGGAGAAGCAGTCCTAAGAGATACCCGGCATGAAAAGAAGAGTTGTGGTGACCGGACTCGGGATGGTGACGCCTCTGGGCCTGGATACTGACGAGAGTTGGACTGCCCTCATTAACGGCCGGTCTGGTATTGCGCCCATTACCCGATTCGATACCTCGGACTACGCTACCAAGATCGCGGCGGAGGTCAAGGGCTTCGATCCGGAAAAGAGGATTGACCGCAAGGAACTGCGGAAGATGGACCTGTTTATTCCCTATGCCATCGTCGCGGCGTTCGAAGCCCTCGAGCGGTCCGGGCTGGTTATCGATGAGTCCAACGCCGAGCGGGTTGGTGTAGTCGTGGGGTCCGGCCTGGGAGGCTTACCCTATATTGAAAAATACGCCGCGATTCTCAGAACCAAGGGGCCAAGGAGGATAACACCCTTCTTTATTCCCATGGTTATTGTCAACCTGGCTCCAGGTCACATCTCCATCTTAACCGGTGCGAAAGGGCCCAACAGCTGCGTCGTTACGGCCTGTGCCACAGGAACCCATTGTATTGGAGATGCTTACCGGATGATCCAATACGGTGATGCGGATGCCGTAATTGCCGGCGGCACAGAGGCAACGATCACACCATTGGCCGTCGCTGGATTCAATGCCATGAGGGCCCTTTCCACGCGCAACGAAGAGCCCGAGAGAGCCAGCAGGCCTTTCGATCTCGGCAGGGACGGTTTTGTCATAGGTGAGGGTTCAGGAATTGTCATTCTGGAAGAGATGGAATCGGCTTTGGCCAGGGATGCAAACATACTGGCCGAGGTGGCGGGGTTCGGAATGTCCGGGGATGCTTTCCACATTACTGCCCCCCCGGAGGGCGGATTAGGGGCTGTCCAGTGTATGCGCAATGTCCTCAAAGACGGGGGACTCAATCCAGAAGATGTCAGCTATATCAATGCCCACGGCACCAGCACCGCTTTTAACGACCTGTTTGAAACACAGGCAATCAAGACAGTGTTCGGGGAGGCTGCATACAGCCTTGCTGTCAGTTCATCCAAGTCCATGACCGGCCATCTCCTGGGTGCTGCCGGCGGTATCGAAGCGGTTTTCGCCGTCAAGGCGATTATGGAGGGCGTCCTTCCGCCAACTGTGAACTACGAGGAGCCTGATCCTGAGTGTGATCTGGATTATGTTCCCAACGAAGCACGGGAAATCCGGGTCGACGTCGCGATAAGTAATTCCTTCGGATTTGGAGGGACCAACGCCTGTCTGGCATTCAGAAAGTTTGTGCCGTGAGGTACCCTGATGAGGCCGGGATGACGATCAGTTGAAAAAAGTGGAAGCTTTGTTGCTGGACCTCGATGGCACCCTTCTGGACATCGAGGTTTCTTTTTTCCTGGACACCACGCGTTCCTGCAAACCCCAGAAAGAGTATTTTGAAGATCTGTCGGCCGCTTTGAGCGTCCCGCCGGAGAGGTGTCTCATGGTTGGCAATGACGTGGAACATGACCTGGCGGCCAGTTATGTGGGAATGAAAACAAATCTCGTCGACAGAAGGATTATCCAGAGGAGGTCGGGACGGGTGTTTCCTGACTGGAGAGGCGATCTTGAAGAGCTGGGAAGGATGCTGGAGCTGTGGTAAACAGGGCCGGTGAGGGCAGAATAAGAGATGTCAGCCCTCGTCCCGAGCGCCGATGGATTCACTATTGGCTTTTTGCTGCCACCTTTCTGACAACGACCATCGCCGGTACACTGCAAAAGGGCATAAATCCCATACAGCAGCCTTGGGGTCTTTTAGAGGGCCTTCCTTTCTCATGCACGATCATGATCATTCTCCTGGGACATGAGATGGGCCATTATCTGACTTCCCGTTACCATCGGGTTCCTGCCACTCTGCCCTATTTCATACCGGCTCCATCTATCATCGGAACATTCGGTGCGGTGATAAAGATGCGCGGCGCCATATGGGATCGTCGGACCCTCCTGGACATCGGGGCTTCGGGGCCCATTGTGGGGTTTCTCCTGGCACTTCCAGCTCTGATTATCGGTTTCGCTATGTCTCCGGTGGTTTTCACTGGACATGAGGCCGGGGGGCTCGTTCTTGGTGACAGCCTCATCGTTATCCTGGTGGGTTTTCTAACCAAGGGAAATCTGCCCGATGCGGCCAATGTGGTTCTTCACCCCGTGGGATTCGCCGGGTGGCTGGGCATGTTCGTCACATCACTGAATCTGTTACCCGTGGGTCAACTGGATGGCGGACACATATCGAAAGCTCTGTTTCCCAACAAATCCGATACGCTGGCCAGAGTCGTCCATCTGGGACTTTTCCTTATGGGCTTCCTTTTCTGGGAGGGATGGCTGATCTGGGCATTCCTGCTTGTGTTCCTGGGCGTTCGCCATCCTCCTGTTGTGCTCCCTCATATCGAGCTTGATCCTGGAAGAAGGAAGCTGGGGTTAGCGGCTTTTGCTATTTTTTTCCTGACGTTTGTCCCCGTACCTTTTGCTGTTTTATAGCACTAAGCGCAAAGATCAAATCCATCGACGCTCCGCTTTGACGCGCCGCACAATCCCCGAACCAGTGGAATCGTGGCTTCCCTTCTTGACACCTTAAAGGCATGTAAGATAGTTTCCCTTATAGAAAAGGGGAGGTGACTTATGATCAGGAAAATAATTCTGGTGATTATCTTTTGTCTGCCACTCGTTGTCACCAACTGTGTGGTCAGCAAAAACGACTATGTTCTGAAGGAGAATGAGGCCAACAAATGCGCGGCCAGCCTGAGGCAGAAGGTGGAAGAGAATGAACTCCTGAAATCAGAGCTTTCCATGACCCAGGGAAAACTCATGGAAGCAACGGGTGCAAGGGATAATCTGACCGGGGAGCTTGAGACAGTGTCCCTGGAGAGGGATGAACTTCAGACCGATCTCGAGGCCAGGGTCGCACTGATCGATGAGCTCAGAGATCAGAATGAGAGGTTGGGTGATCTTCTCAAGAGTAAAGAGGTTTCCCAGTCCCAGATAATCCAGGAAACCATGAATATCAACAGAAGGCTCCAGGATGTCAACGCTGAATTACGCGAGAAGATGGTGCGAAGGGATGTCGAGATAAAACGGTTTTCCGGGGAGAGGGATGTGCTGGCCTTGAAAGTGGCCTCCCTTACCAGGGAGGTTGATGATTTGAGCCGACGCAGGAAAGAGGAGCTCGACAAGCTAAAGACTACCTATGATGAACTCGTCAGCGGTCTCAAGAATGAGATCGAGGCTGGAGAGATCCAGATCCGGAGGATGCAGGACAGATTGTCGGTGAACCTGGTTGACCAGGTCCTTTTTGATTCGGGCAGGGCCGACATCAAAAGCCGTGGAATAGAAGTTCTGACAAAAATCGGTGTCCATCTTCAGAAAATAAAGGGTAAAAGAATCCAGATCGAGGGGCACACGGACAATGACCCCATCGGTGGACGTCTGAAGGAGATATATCCTACTAATTGGGAGCTGTCGGCAAGCCGGGCCTTAGCGGTGGTTCATTTTCTTCAGGACAAAGTTGGAATCGATGGGGTGAAACTCTCTGCCGCTGGATACAGCGAGTACCAACCCCTCGCCTCAAACGAGACCCCTGAGGGCAAGGCAGCCAACAGAAGGATCGAGATTGTGCTTCTTCCCCCGTATCAGAAGGTTTCGGAGGCTAAGGAAGCAACTGAGCCCTCGAAATAGTGTCAAGTATCCAGACCTGGTACCGAGACCTGGCGCCTGGTGTTTACAAGGCCTGAAACCAGGACTTGAATTTTGGATATTGGATCTTGGATTTTGGAT
Source organism: Pseudomonadota bacterium (assembly GCA_003228585.1). Classification (GTDB taxonomy): domain Bacteria; phylum BMS3Abin14; class BMS3Abin14; order BMS3Abin14; family BMS3Abin14; genus SZUA-204. Next base: position 1,755 of record QIEJ01000247.1, on the reverse strand, counting down.
TTAAACAAGGGAGGTTAAGATTGGCAACTCACAACAACTTTCTGGTAAAAGTGTCGGACGCGACCATGCCTCAGGTGCGTAAGGCTCTGCAGGAGGCGGGAATTGAGGTCAGAAGCATTCTCTCGATGCACAAGGAAGAGATCGAGGAAGCAGGAGATGCACAGGAGACAGGTTCAGTAAAGGAGGCTGGTGTGGAATGAGGATTAAATATATTGCCCATTCCTGTTTTCTCATTGAGACAAGTGCGGGCACACGAATCCTGACGGATCCTTACGAACCAGGATCCTTTGACGGGGCTGTAAAATATCTGCCGGTATCTGAAGAGGCCGACATCGTCCTGGTCACACACGATCATGCGGACCACAATTGGATAACCGGTGTTTCCGGAGATCCCAAAATCGTGAAGGATGCCGGGGAGCAGACCGTAAACGGTGTGCAGATCGTCGGAATCCGCTTCTATCATGATACATCCCTGGGATCGGAGCGTGGTGAGAATGTCGTTTTTCGGGTTTTTATCGATGGATTATCGATATGTCACCTCGGCGACCTCGGGCACCCTCTCGATGAGGGGGAAGCCGCCAGCCTGCGGCCGGTGAATGTCCTTTTAATGCCGGTCGGTGGAACTTTTACCATTGACGCTCAAGTTGCCGGCCAAGTCCGGGCTGCCCTGTCGCCGAGATTAACAATTCCCATGCACTTCAAGACTGACGGGGCGGATTTTCCTATTGCCCCGGTGGATTCTTACCTTGCCGGCCTCCAGGATGTCACAAGGACCGGATCCTCCGAGATTGAGTTATCCAGGGACGACATACCTTCCGGTACTGTTCTTCTGGAGCCATCGGCACTGCCATAATAATGCGCATCAGCACTTGCCCTCCGGCAGGAATTTAACTGCCGTGATCTGGAAGGTAAGAGGTTGAAAATCGTTAGCGACAGATTCCTCGTAAACGGCATGCTCGGCGGATTGGCTCGGAAGCTAAGGATGCTGGGCTTTGACGCCGAGTTCTCGTCAGATGACGATAGTGTCCTGATTCGATACCGCTCCCGTGCGGAAAACAGGATCGTTCTCACCAAGCATGCTGAACTTGCAAAGTCACTCGGAGACAGAGCCTGGCTTGTCTCCGGAGCAGGTACAGGAGAGGAGTTTCACTCAGTGGTTCCCCTGCTCAGGAGGATCACAGGCCCAGCGGACCCCCTCAGCCGCTGTCTGGACTGCAACAGTAGACTCGAGAAGATTACCAGGGAAGATGCCAGGGACACGACCCCCCACTATTCCTGGGTCAGGGCGGATCATTTCACGAGATGTACGGACTGCAACAAGACCTACTGGAAAGGAACACACCACAAGAGAATGCTTGACGAAATAAGAGAGATGAAGAAGCAGTTGGCTCGGTGACGCCGCTATTTGCGTTGGTAAAGTATCTCATCCTGATCGGCGGGTGCCTGCTGTGGTCTGTTTCATCTGAAAATCCTTGACGAAACTTCGAGGGTTTATTACCTTTAAACATTTGATTTTATAAGCATTTTATTCCGACTAAGCAATTGCGGAAGTTGTCGGTCAGAGAGGCAGATCAGGATGGAAGAGCAGAACGAAGGTCAGCTTTACCAGCACAGGAAAAACAAGGTTGAGGAAATCAGAAACAAGGGTATCAACCCCTATCCCAACCACTTCAGAAGGCAACATCTTGCCGCGGATGTTCACGGTGACATGGTGGACAAAACACCTGAGGAGGTGGAAGCATCCGGCCAACGCTA
>QIEJ01000125.1 GCA_003228585.1 Pseudomonadota bacterium | reverse complement strand
TGAAGATAGAGGACCTGGAGCAGCTCGCTCAGGAAATTCGGGAGGTGATCCTTCAGGTCGTGTCGAAAAACGGGGGGCACCTGGCTTCCAACCTGGGTGTAGTCGAGCTGACCATAGCGCTTCATTATGTTTTTCGCGCGCCTGAGGACAGGATTGTGTGGGATGTCGGACATCAGGCGTACACCCACAAGCTTCTCACCGGACGCAGGGAGCAGTTCCACACCCTTCGCCAGAAAGGCGGTATCAGCGGTTTCCCCAAGAGGAAGGAAAGCATTTACGACGTTTTCGATGTCGGGCACAGCGGGACTTCCATCTCTGCGGCACTTGGTATCGCTGAAGGTATGAAGCGGCTTGGTCAGGAAGGGTTTGTGGTGCCGGTAATCGGGGATGGGAGCCTGACAGCAGGCCTGGCCCTGGAAGGCCTCAATCAAGCCGGGGAGCGCGGTGAGCGGCTTGTAGTCGTTCTGAACGACAACGAGATGTCCATCTCCCCAAATGTCGGCGCCATGTCCTCGTATCTGTCCAGGACCCTGACCGGTCACTTTGTGACCAAGGTCAAGACCGAAACGGAAAACTTCCTGAAAAGCATCCCGAAGATCGGGGAACCGTTCCTTCAGGTGGCAAAAAGAGCCGAGGAGTCGTTCAAGGCTCTCATTTATCCCGGCATGTTATTCGAGGAACTCGGTTACGAGTACATCGGCCCCATCAAGGGGCATCGGCTGGACAGGTTGATCCCGGCATTAAAAAATGCCCGGCGGGTTGGGGGGCCGGTGCTGGTTCACGTGGACACCGAAAAGGGCAAGGGCTACAGGCCGGCGGAGGAACATTCGGCAAGCTTCCACGGCATAGGACCTTTTGATATTGAAACCGGAGAATCCGGAAAGAAGGAGGGACCACCCTCCTATACCAGTGTCTTTGCCCGGGTCCTGACGGATATGGCGCAGGAAGACGAAAGAATCATCGCCATCACCGCTGCCATGCCTGAAGGAACAGGTCTTGACCGATTTGCCGGCATGTTTCCGGAAAGGTTTTTCGATGTGGGTATTGCTGAACAATATGCCGTGACCTTCGCTGCAGGCCTGGCCACCCAGGGCTTCCGGCCTGTGGTGGCCATCTACAGCACATTTTTACAGAGATCCTACGATCAGATCGTCCACGATGTCTGTCTCCAGAACCTGCCCGTTGTTTTCGCCATGGACCGCGGCGGCCTGGTGGGTGAGGATGGTCCTACCCATCACGGCACCTTCGACTACTCCTATCTCCGCCATGTCCCCAACATCACGATCATGGCTCCAAGGGATGAGGCAGCCCTGAGGGACGCTCTTGCCACGGCGCTGTCCCTTGAAGGCCCCTGCGCTTTCAGATATCCAAGAGGGTCCGGTATCGGTGTTCCGGTCAACGAACCCCGGGTGTGGGATTTAGGGACCGGGGAACTTCTCAGAGAGGGGAAGGATATCGCCCTGATTGCAGCGGGTATCGGTGTTCATTTTGCCCTGAAAGCCGCTCAGGACCTTTCAAAGGATGGCATAGAGGCGGCGGTAATAGATGCCAGGTTCATCAAACCCCTGGACACGGATCTGATCTTCCGGTGGGGAAGAGAGTGCGGGATAGTCCTCACTATTGAGGAAAATGTCCTGATGGGCGGGTTTGGATCCGCAGTGCTTGAAGCGGCCGCCGACAACGATGAAGGTTTTACCATTAGAAGACTGGGGCTTCCCGATGCCTTCATCGAACAGGGATCCCAGGCCCAGTTGAGGGCCGATCTGGGCATTGATGTTGACGGTATCCGCAATACCGTGTTGGAGATACTGAGGGATGTCAAAACGTGAGAGAGTGGATCTTCAACTGGTAGACAGGGGGTTGGTGCCCAGCAGACAGAAGGCCCAGGCTCTTATTCTGGCGGGCAAGGTATACTCCGGCGATACCAGGATTGACAAATCAGGTCACAGGCTGCCATGCGATGCGCCGCTGGACGTCAGGGAAGGGCTGCCCTACGTCAGCCGGGGAGGATTGAAGCTCGAAGCCGGTCTGGAACGATTCGGGGTGGATCCGGGCGGCATGAAGTGTCTGGATGTCGGTGCGTCCACGGGAGGTTTCACGGACTGTCTGCTCCAGAGAGGAGCGGCCGCTGTCTGGTCGGTGGATGTGGGGTATGGTCAGTTGGACTGGAAGCTGAGGACCGATTCCCGGGTTGTAGTCCTCGAGAGGACCAACTTCAGGACGGTAACTGAAGAAACACTGCCTCAGGATTTCGATCTCGCTGTGGTGGACGTCTCCTTTATCTCCCTCCGTTTGATCCTGCCGAACCTGAAAAGGTTCATGCGTGAAGGATCTCAGATTGTAGTCCTTGTCAAGCCCCAGTTCGAGGTCGGCAGGGACAAGGTTGGCAAGGGTGGCGTTGTCCGGGATGAGAAAGTGCGCCGGAGCGCTCTGGAGATGTTTGAGGACCGCGCTTCAAAGGAGGGGTTTGAAGTATTCAATACCATGGATTGTCCGATTCCCGGCGCTGACGGGAATGTTGAGTATCTGGCGCATTTGAAGTACTGAGTGGGCGCATGGGCGAACCTGGACCTTGGACGTTGGACCATCCCGGGCTCGGGCTCATTCACTGGTTGCTGAAACCTGGAACATGGAACCTGGAACGTGGAACCTGAAACGAGACCTATGGATTCAATAAAGCGCATCGGAATAATAGCCAAGACCTCCAGTCCACATGCACAGGGAGTTATGGAGGGACTGGTCCCCTGGCTCCGCAACAGAGGACTGTCTGTGGCGATCCAGGAAGAGTACGGGAGCCTTGCAGGCGGATCTGTTAAGGCTCTCTCGATAGAGGTAATCCCGCCCGAATCAGACATGCTGCTTGTCCTCGGCGGCGACGGCACTCTCTTATCCGTGGCCCGTCTGGTTGAAGACCATGACCTGCCGATCCTGGGAGTAAATCTTGGTTCTCTGGGATTCCTGACGGAGTTGGCCCTGGAGGAGCTTTATCCGGCCCTGAGAAACATTCTGGAAGGGGATTACCGTGTTGAGGAGAGGGTGAGGCTGGAGGTGCAACTCAATCGACAGGGTGAAGTGGCCGGGGAGTACAGAGTCTTTAATGACGTGGTTATCAACAAAGGAGCACTTGCCCGCATTTTCGACCTGGATGCCTTCGTCAATGGGAAGAGATTGACCACTTACAGGGCCGATGGACTGATTGTGAGCACCCCAACGGGGTCCACAGCCTACTCCATGGCGGCCGGTGGTCCCATTGTCGAACCTACCTTGAATGTGATCCTCATATCGCCCATCTGTCCCCACACCCTCACCAACAGACCACTTGTTGTTTCTGGTGATTCCCTGATCGAACTCCGTCTGCTCAGCGACTCTGGAAAGGTGTTTCTCACCCTTGACGGGCAGGAGGGGACCGAGCTTTTCCCCGGAGACAGGGTAGGGATCAAGGAGTCAGCCAACCGTGCCAGGCTCATCAGAACCAGTTCGAAGAACTTTTTTGAGGTTCTGAGCACCAAGCTGCATTGGGGTCTCAGGTAATTTTCCATGCTGAAATCTCTTGAAATAAAAGGTTTTGCCCTTATCGATGAGCTTTCGCTCTCCTTCGGGAAAGGGCTGACGGTCTTTACAGGAGAGACCGGAGCGGGCAAATCCATAATTGTCGGTGCCCTGCAGTCCGTTCTCGGCGAGAGGGTGGATACATCTGTTGTGAGATCCGGGGAAATCGCTGCGAGAATCGGCGCCACATTCACGGTTTCAGGTGAAGAAGCCCTCGTTATCAACCGGGAAATACCGCGGGAGGGCAGGAGCCGGGCAGTTGTCAACGACACGCACACTCCCCTGACTCAGCTCAGGATCATCGGCGACAACCTGGTTGATCTCCATGGACAGCATGAACATCAGATGCTCCTCAAGGTTCAGGCCCAGCTCTGTGCTCTGGATTCCTTTGCCGGCCTCGATGCCGTGAAGTCCAGTCACGAGGGTCATTTCCGCTCCCGGGTTGAGATCAGCAGAAAGATCCGGTTGATCGAGGAGGGTGAAAAGGAACGTCTGGCCAGGAAAGATTATCTGCAGTTCGTTGTCAGGGAACTGGAGGAAACCAATATCAGGGAAGGGGAAGAGGTGGAACTGAGGGAAGAGGAAAGAGTCCTCGCCTCAGCTGAAAAGCTTCACCAGGCGGCAGGACATGCAGTTGAAACGATCTATCAGATGGACGGATCCCTTACAGATGGCCTCGGCAGGGTTACAGCTTCTCTTGCCGAACTTATGGAGGTGGACGGAAGACTTTCCGAGATAGTTGAACTTCTGGATACCTCGCGGACTCAACTCGAAGAGGCTTCCTATCTCCTCAGGGATTATAGAGATAAAGTGACAGCGGATCCCCGGAAACTAGCCCGGATATCGGACAGGCTGGCCCTCATCGGAGACATGAAGAAGAAGTATGGATCATCGGAAGAGGAGATCCTCGATTTTCTCCGCGAGTCCAGAGAGGAGTTGGAAGCCATGGGGCTCGACGAGGAGGATGTCGGCACATTGAAGGCCAGGGAAGAGGAGTTGTCCCGGGATCTTGTACGGATGGCGAATGACCTCAGCTCCAGCAGGAGATCAGCTGCTGAGGAACTTCAGGAAAGGGTCCAGGAGGAACTCAGTGACCTTGCCATGGAGAGAGTTCGTTTCCATGTTGATTTCGAGGAGGTCCCCCATAATGAAACCGGACAGGATCTTGTGGAGTTTCTCATTTCCCCCAACCCCGGAGAGCCTCTTTTGCCCCTGAGAAAGATCGTATCAGGAGGGGAACTGTCCCGGATAATGTTGGCGCTCAAGCGAATCCTCGCCGGTTCGGACGGTATCCCCACCCTCGTTTTTGATGAGGTCGACTCCGGTATCGGCGGCAGGGTCGCGGGGGTTCTTGGTAAAAAGCTGAAGGAGATTTCGAATCACCATCAGGTTCTCTGTATCACCCATCTCGCACCGGTTGCCGCCTTCGCCGACCAGCATATTCTCGTTGAAAAGATGTCCCGGAATAATCGCACAGTCGTCCAGGTGAAGTATATAAGCGATGATGATCGGGTAGGGGAGATAGCCAGGATGATGGGAGGACTTGAGCTGACAACGCATATATTGGAGTCGGCAAGGGAGTTACTGGAGGAATCCTGTGGATAGGTCATCAGTGAATATCAGAAAGGCCCGGGTGGGAGACATCCCCTCCATCCATCAGCTCGTCAATGAATATGCGGCGAAGGGCGAGATGCTTGGACGATCACGCAGCGAGCTTTACGAAGGGATGAGGGATTTCTTTGTCGCCGAGAGGGAGGGGATTGTGGTGGGCTGCTCCGCACTCCATGTAAACTGGGAGGACCTGGCAGAGGTGCGATCCCTTGTCGTTTCCCAGGAACTGCAGGGAATGGGGCTTGGCCGCGATCTCGTTACGGCCTGTCTTGAGGAGGCGCGTGAACTGGGGATCGCAAAGATCTATGCCCTGACATACAAACCTGGATTCTTCGAGAGGATGGGATTCTCACGGGTTGTCAAGGAAACATTGCCTCATAAGGTCTGGGGGGATTGCCTTAAGTGTCCCAAATTTCCCAACTGTGATGAGGAAGCCGTTCTCCTGGAGGTGTTCTGAGTCATGCTGGTATCACTGAACAAGATGACGGAGAAGATGGTTGAGCGGGCTCTTGCCACAGGGGCGGATGATGCCGAGGCCATGGCGCGTTTTACGGATTCGTCCCGCATCGAGGTCAAAGAAGGCCAGGTCGAGGGGACCCGGCGAACCAGGGAGACCTCTACCGCCATAAGGGTTCTCGTGGATGGCAGACCCGGTTTCTCATTTGCCACGGACCCCGACGATGATGCCATCACCGGAATGATCAGGGATGCTGTCCAGGGCGCAAAACTTGTTCCCGCCGGCGAGGAAAACTGTTTTTCCGCCGCCGATGAGCCGGGAGCCGGTGTCGGGATCCTTGACCACAGAGGTATCCAGGAGCCTCTTGAAAGGAAGATCGATATGGCCCGGGACTTGGAGTCGGCGGCGTTGGCAGCCGACGGAAGGATCCGGAAGACCCATAAACCCTCCTATGGTGAGCAGTATCGGGCTACCGCTATATCATCCGGAGGCCGTGTCTGGAATTACGAGGACACCTATTTCTCGGTAGGTGTTGAGGCTATCGCCGAGGGGAAGTCGGGATCCCAGACAGGGTATGATTACCAGATGTCCCGTACGGCATCGGATCTTGAACCGCGAGGAGTGGGCGAGAGGGCGGCTTTAGAGGCAGCGGGGCTTCTGGGCGGCGAATCGCCAGTTACGGGGGAATATCCGGCGTTGTTACCACCAAGGGTCGCTGTGAGCCTTTTGGGAGTTCTGGCGGCCTCTTTTTCGGCCGACGAGATACAGAAGGGGCGGTCGCGCCTTGCTGGGAAGATGGATGAAAAGATCTTTTCGGATCTGATGACACTGACCGATAATGGTAATCTTCCCGGAGGTATAGGTACGGTTCCCTTTGACGATGAGAGGGTTGTGCCCGTTGGGCGCCGGATAGTGGAAAAGGGTGTTGTCTCCGGGTCCTTTCACACCCTCAAAACGGCTGCAAAGGAAGGGATACTGCCAACCGGGAACGGTTTCAGGGGAAGTCTTTCAGGGGCGCCATCACCGGGTTCGACTAACCTGATCCTGGAGGCAGGTCCAGATCCTGTTGACGAACATGTTCCACCTGGAACATCAGTCAGCATAGAGAACCTCATGGGAGTCCACACAATTGACAGGGTTTCAGGTGACTTCTCGCTGGGGGCATCCGGTTATATGTTTGTGAACCAGGAACGGGGGGAGCCGTTCCGAAACGGCACTGTGAGCGGTAATATTTTTGACCTGTTTTCAACAATGCTGGCCGTGGGAAATGACCTGAGATTCTACGGTTCTACCGGATCTCCCAGTATTCTCGTGGCGCCGATCATTGTGGCGGGACGCTGACGGGTTGGGTTGCAATTTGCAGATTATTATGTTAGTTTTCACGAAATTTTCTCGTTTATGACAGGGTTGCAGGCGAGCTTCCGAGGGGAGAGTTTGTTCCGTGACAAGTAAAAAATATACAGTCATGATCGTGCCGGATGAGACCGCAAAGGTCCGGCGGTACCAGATTCCCAAGGTACTTGTTCGTGGAGTTATCGTTCTCGCCATACTCTCACTGACCGGACTGGCATATTTTCTTTCTGATTATTACAGCGTCAAGGGGATGGTAAGTGATCTTGACCGGCTCCGACTTGAAACGAGGCAGCAGAAGCAGCAGTTGATGACCTTCGCAAAGTCCATTGATGACATCCAGACAGAGATGACCCGCCTGCGTAATTTCGATACCAAATTAAGGGTCATGGCCGATCTGGACAGTGTTGTCTATCCTGAGCAGATAATGGCTATCGGCGGTGAAAATCCCGAGCCATTCAATCCCATGGAGTCGGACCTGTCTTTCCAGGATCAGGCGCTCATCAAGAGCATGACAACGGGATTGTCCCGCCTCAAAACCGATGCGAGCATTCAGGAACGCAGTTTTCAGGAACTGGTGGAGTACCTTGCTGATCAGAAATCACTTCTCGCATCGACACCCTCCATCTGGCCTGTCAAGGGTTGGCGGACCTCTACCTTCGGTTATCGAAGATCACCTTTTACAGGCCGTCGGGAGATGCACAAGGGCCTCGATGTCGCCACTCGAACGGGAACCCCCATCATCGCGCCTGCGGATGGTCTGGTTACATTCTCCGGTCGTGAGGGAGGTTTCGGCAACATGCTGGCCATCGATCATGGGTACGGTATCGTGACAAAATACGCGCATTGCTCGACTGTTGACGTAAAGATCGGCCAGAAGGTCAAACGCGGCGATGTCATAGCAAAGGTCGGCAACACTGGCCGAAGCACCGGCCCACACCTTCATTACGAGGTTGCGGTGAACGGGGTTGCGGTGAACCCGGTCCGGTACATTCTCAACTGATCTGTTATACGGTCCCGTGAAAGGCCTGAATCTCCGGCCCCGAAGGTTATCTTTCGGGGCTGTTTTTGTGCGGACAAATGTTGATGGCTTCGCAAAAAGTTTAAATTACATTCACAGAAAAGGTTCGTAGTGATAAACTGAAAGGTTGGGATAATATTGCGTTTCCACTGAACCCTGACCTCTGATCTCTGGACCCCGATCAGGGTCATTACCTCAGTATAAGGGGAAAGATGTTCAACTCCATCGGCAAGAAGTTTTTTGGAAGCAAGAACGAAAGGGAACTGAAGCGGGTAACACCCATCGTGCAGAGGGTTGGAGAGCTGGAGAGCTCGATCTCAGCGTTGGACGATGAAGCTCTGCGCGGGAAGACCGACAATTTCCGTGAACGGATCGGAAAGGGGGAGCCCCTCGATGATATTCTCCCGGAAGCTTTTGCGGTGGTCCGGGAGGCCGGCCACAGGCTGCTGAATATGAGGCACTTCGATGTTCAGATCATGGGCGGTGTTTTTCTTCATGAGGGAACGATTGCCGAGATGAAGACCGGAGAGGGGAAAACGCTGGTGGCTACCCTTCCGGCATACCTCAATGCTCTGGCAGGTGGGGGTGTCCATCTTGTCACTGTGAACGACTATCTCGCTTCCAGGGACAGCGAGTGGATGGGGACCATATACCGGTTCCTCGGCCTGACCGTGGGTCTGATCCAGAATGAAATGGGAGATGCCCAGAGAAAACTGGCCTACGCCTCCGATATCACCTTCGGCACCAACAACGAGTATGGTTTCGATTACCTGCGGGACAACATGAAATTTGCCCTTGAGGATTACGCTCAACGGGACTTGAACTACGCCATAGTCGACGAGGTAGACAGCATCCTGGTCGACGAGGCCAGGACCCCCCTGATTATCTCGGGTCCGGCGGAGGAGTCAACCGACAAGTACTACACCATCGACAAGATCATCCCACGTCTGAAGAAGGATCTTCATTTTAACATTGATGAGAAGGCCAGGAGCGTGATGCTCACCGAGGATGGCGTTGAGCGAGTGGAGAAACTGCTTGGTGTGGAAAACCTCTACGAGCCGGGAAATATCGAGTTGAATCACCATGTTCAGCAGGCCCTGAGAGCCCATGGCCTTTACAAGAGGGATGTGGACTACGTGGTCAAAGATGGCCAGGTGCTCATCGTCGATGAGTTCACCGGGCGGCTCATGGTGGGCAGGAGGTACAGCGACGGTCTGCATCAGGCTCTGGAGGCCAGGGAAAACGTCAAGATAGAAAGTGAAAATCAGACGCTGGCATCCATCACATTCCAGAACTTCTTCAGAATGTACAACAAGCTGGCGGGAATGACGGGTACCGCCGACACGGAAGCCGCGGAATTCAAGAAGATCTACGATCTCGACGTCGTAGTCATACCGACCCACATGCCCATGATCAGGATGGACTATTCCGATGTGATCTTTCGAACCATGAAGGAGAGATACCAGGCGGTGGCGGAGGAGATCATCGAATGTCATGAAAGCGGGCAGCCGGTTCTGGTTGGGACAACATCCATTGAGAACTCTGAACTCCTGTCCAGGATGCTCAAGCGCGAAGGGATCCCCCATCATGTGCTCAATGCCAAACACCATGAGAGGGAGGCGGAGATCGTTGCCCAGGCTGGCCGTTTTGGTGCGGTGACCATAGCCACAAACATGGCCGGAAGGGGGACGGACATCGTTCTGGGCGGAAATCCGGAGTTTCTTGCCAAGACGAAGGCTGGCCAGGAGGAGGGCGAAGAATATGAGAGAACCCTTGCGGAGTACCGTGACATCTGTGGCGGGGAGAGGCAAAAGGTGATCGAGGCCGGCGGTCTTCATATCCTGGGAACGGAACGACACGAGAGCCGGCGGATAGACAACCAGTTGAGGGGCCGGTCGGGACGCCAGGGAGATCCGGGCAGTTCCAGGTTCCACCTGAGCCTCGAGGACGATCTCATGAGGATCTTCGGATCTGAAAGGATCTCGGGTCTCATGGAAAAGCTTGGCATGTCAGAGGGTCAGCCCATCGAGAACAGAATGGTTACCAGGGCCATCGAGAACGCCCAGAGCAAGGTCGAGGGCCACAACTTCGACATTCGCAAACATCTGCTGGAATATGACGATGTGATGAACATGCAAAGGGAGGTTATTTACGGGCAGAGGCGAGATATCCTGGGGACAGAGGATCTCTCGGACTGGGTGCGGGACATGACAGACCAGACTATCGAGGACGTGGTGGACATGTACGTTGATCCGAAAACACACGTTGAGGAATGGGATTCCGAAGGTCTCGCAGACCGCATCTTTTCCATATTCGCATTTCGCCCTGATACTGGTGCCGCCGAAGGTGGCCGGGATGCCCTGGTAGAGTCCCTGATGGAAAAGGCCCACAACCGGTACCAGGAGCGTGAGCAGGAGTTTGGATCTGAACTGATGAGAAGGCTGGAAAAGATATTTCTCCTTCAGATCCTCGACTCCCAGTGGAAGGACCATCTTTACAATATGGATCAACTCCGGGAGGGTATCGGTTTAAGGGGTTACGGTCAGAGAGAACCGCTGTCCGAGTACAAAATCGAGGGTTATCAGATGTTTGAAACGGCCCTGTCGAGGGTTCGCGAGGAGACTGTAAAGACCCTGTTTCTGGTGCAGGTGACTCAGGAGGAGGAAGGCCTTCCCCAAAGGCGGGAACAGCAGATTTCCCTCGGTCGTGGTGACTCAGGGGGAGATAGGGCCAAACCCGGGACCGTCAGACGTAAAGGGGCAAAGATCGGCCGCAACGAACCGTGCCCGTGTGGTTCGGGGAAAAAATACAAGAAGTGCTGTGGAGCAAACTAGCAGCCTGCGGAGAAGCTCCTGTGACTCCTGGTGTCGTGAAAAATCAAAGGATATCAAATGGTTCCAACTCAAACTAGAGTTCTGCTCGTGGACGACGACAGACTGCACATAGAAGTCGTTCGGGACATGCTCCATGAAGAGGGTATCCAGACAGGCATAGCATACGGGGGGAAGGAGGCCCTGGAACTCTTTGAGGAGGGAGGCTGGGATGTTGTGGTCACAGACGTGGTGATGGATCACATGTCCGGCATCGATCTGCTCAGGGAGATCAAGAGGCGGGACAGATTAGTTCCGGTTATCTGCATCAGCAGTACAAAATCTTTCGAGGCGGTGGTGGAGATGCTCCGCAGTGGTGCCCACAACTTCATATACAAACCCCTTGAACCGGAGCGGTTTCTCTCAGCCGTCAGGAAGGCTCACCATGATCATCTCCAGGCTGTTGAGAACGAAGCCATTATCGAGCGTTCTGAATCCTGGACAAAAGAACTTCTCGCTCTAAGACAGCTGGGAGAATCGTCCAGCAGGGACATGCTCCAGGTCCTTTTCCGAAAGACGGCTGAGGCAGTTGCGGACACCTTGCAGATAGAGACTGTTTCCCTGATGATCCTTGAGGATGAACACCTGGTTGTAAAGGACGGGATCGGCCTTCCAAAAGAGGTGATCGGGAAAGCCCGGGTGCCCCTGGGTTCGGGCATTTCCGGCTATGTTGCCCAGACAGGTGAGCCGGTACTCATAAATGATATAAGCAAACATGATCGGTTCAAGCCATCGAAATTCAAGAAGCAGTATTCCACACAGTCCGCCCTGTGCGTGCCCCTTTTGAGAGGCGAGCGGGTGCTCGGGGTTATCAACGCCAACAACAAGACGAGCGGAGCATCCTTCGTCAGATCGGACCTGGACCTGCTGGTTACAATTGCCGCACAGGTGGCCATGGCGGTGGACAATGCCGGGCTTTACAGGGGCCTGGAGGAGAAGGCAGACGCCCTTGCCGAAGCCCATGAGGAGCTGCTTCGGTTGGACAAGGACAAGACCGAACTGATCCTCAATATCTCCCATGAATTGAAGACACCCCTGACCTCCATTGTCGGTTTTGCCGGGCTGATTCACAACCTGGACGTTTGGGATGTGGACGAGAACCTCACAATGTACGTAAACCGCATCGAAAGTTCCGCCAATCTTCTGAATCATCTTGTGGAGAGGATGCTGGAACTGTTCCGTCTGGAGGCAAGGCGTTCAAAGATGACCAGGGAACACATACTGTCCCCGGAGATTATTTCTCTGGCCCTCGCTGATCTGGAAGGTGTTCTCAGCGGACGAGACGTGGAAAGGGATATCGCAGCTATCGAGGACAAAATGATCTACTGCGATCCTTTTCTTTTTAACAGGGCTCTGGGAGTGGTCCTGGAAAACGCCGTGAAATTTTCCCCTGAGGGCTCCCCTTTGGAGATAGCAGGACAGTGGCACGATTCTTTTCCCGATCTTCCACAATACGCTTCATACGTCGGACTGGGAAAGACGGATGGGCCAACCAACGGCTGGGTGGAGTTGATTGTGTCGGACCAGGGAGAGGGAATGAAGGAGCAGGAAATCCCTTTGATCTTCGAAAAGTTCCGCCAGCTGGGAGACATCATGACGACCAAACCCTCCGGTATTGGCCTGGGACTGTCTATCGCGAGAGTCATTCTCGAACATCACAGCGGGGCAATCTGGGCTGAGAGTGAGCTCGGTGAGGGAAGCCATCTTCATATTCTTTTTCCCGGTAAGAAGGAGGAAAGCCATGGGTAGTTTAAAGGTTCCGGGCTTTCTCGCCTCCGCAGTGGCAGTGGACATCAAAGGTAAAGGTGATGGTAGACTGGACATGGGGCTGATAGTCTGTGAATCAGGTGCGGCAGCAGCCGGTACGTTTACAAAAAACAGCATGGCCGCGGCTCCGGTATTGATCAGCAGGGAACGCATCGTGTCCGGTAGAGCCGGGGCCATCCTGGTCAACAGCGGCAATGCTAACTGTTCAACAGGCGAAGGCGGAATGGGGGATACACTTCGATTGTGTCAACGGGTGGGTGAATTTATCAAAATCCCCGATGACCAGGTCCTCGTCTGCTCCACTGGTGTTATCGGGGTGCGGCTCCCAATCGACCGCATGGAGGAGGGCCTTCCGTACCTGATCGAGAGTTTGAACCCGGAGGGGATGGAGCCTTTTTCCCGAGCCATTCTCACAACCGATACCCGGCCGAAAACGGCGGCCGCAAAGTTGACGTTCGCGGAGGGTGAGGCAAAGATCGTTGGCGTAGCCAAGGGAGCCGGAATGATAGCGCCTGATATGGCTACCATGCTTGCATTTGTGCTCACTGACGCCTGGATCCAGGCTGGCGATCTTCAGGCCATGCTCACCGAATCAGTTGACAGGAGTTTCAATAATATTACGGTGGACGGCGATACAAGCACCAACGATACCGTTCTTCTGCTCTCCTCCGGCGCGGGTCCGCAACTCCATGGCGAGTCCGACAGGATCCGGTTTCAGCAGGGCCTCGATGAGGTCTGCCTTTCCCTGGCCGAGCAGATCGTTGCTGATGGAGAAGGTGCTCGGAAAGTTGTCGAGATATCAGTGCTCGGAGCTGTGGATGATCCGGATGCGAAGCTGGCCGCAAGGGCGGTTGCCCAGAGCCTCCTTGTCAAAACAGCTCTGGCTGCCGCGGATCCCAATTGGGGCCGTCTGGTTGCGGCGGTGGGCTATTCCGGAGCAAAGTCATCACCGGAGAGGCTTTCATTGAATATCGGACGTGTTGCCATACTCAGAGACGGTGAACCTGTCGAGGATTACCGGGAAGAGGAAGCATCAGTGGTCATGCGACAGGACAGATTTACCCTGGAGATCATCCTGGGCGACGGCCCCGGGAGTTATTCCATTCTCACCACCGATCTCACCGAAGAGTATGTGAGGATTAATGCCGAATATCGATCGTAACGGTTTTTCAGATTTCTTTTACATCGTTGCGGTAATCGGTTTATTTTGATACTGATAAGTGTTTAGCTGCGCCTGACTACTCACGCTCCGGACCCTGGGAGCGGTGCCCGCCGTAGCGCTTGATTGTGCGAAGGGGGGTTCTCCCGGGGGATGAAGGAGCCGTGGAAAAACCGAAACAGAACAGGAGGAAGAACAGATGGCAGTAATGACGATGAAACAGTTGTTGGAGGCCGGTGTTCACTTCGGGCATCAGACCCGAAGGTGGAACCCCAAAATGAAGAAGTATATCTTCGGTGACCGGAACGGGATATACATCATCGATCTCCAGAAGACGTTGAGACAGTTCAAGGAAGCCTACAGGTTTGTCAGAGAGTTGTCGGCAGACGGAGGGGTCCTCCTTTTCGTCGGGACTAAAAAACAGGCTCAGGATTCCATAACGGAGGAGGCTCAGCGTTGCGGCATGCCTTATGTTAACCACCGATGGCTGGGCGGACTCCTGACCAATTTCGCCACAATAAAAAAGAGTGTTGCCAGGCTGAAGAAGTATGAATCCATGGAGGAGGAACAGGAGTGGGGCGGGCTCACTAAAAAGGAGATTCTCGGGATTCAGAAGGATAAGGATAAGCTGAGCCGTTATCTGAGCGGTATCAAGGACATGGCCAAACTTCCCGATGCGGTTTTCGTAGTTGATCCCAAAAGGGAGGATATCGCTATCCGCGAAGTCAGGAAACTGGGTATCCCGGTGCTGGCCATCGTCGACACGAACTGTGATCCGGATATGATAGACTACGTTATTCCCGGCAACGATGATGCCATTCGGGCTATTCGGCTCTTTGCGTCCAAGATGGCCGACGCCGTGATCGAGGGACAGCAACTGGTAGGAGTCGACGATGTTGGAATGATCGAGGGTGCTCAGGTCGCCGGCGAGGATAAGACCGAAGTCCCGGATGAGAAAACGAAGCACGAGGATGAGGAAACGGCAGACAGCGAGAGTGTCAAAGAGAGCTCAGTGGAAACAGCTGAAGGTGAGGAGGAGAAATGAGCATCAGTGCGGTAAAAGTCAAGGAACTCAGGGAGAAAACCGGGGCCGGTTTTATGGATTGCAAGGCTGCCTTGATGGAAACCGGCGGCGATGCCCAAAAAGCCACCGATTATCTGAGAACGAAAGGACTGGCTGCGGCTGGAAAGAGGGCCGACAGGGCTGCCAGCGAAGGTGTAGTCGGATCCTATATCCACATGGGCGGGAAGATTGGTGTTCTCATTGAGATTAATTGTGAGACGGATTTTGTGGCAAGAACCGATGAATTTATGGAACTTGTGGCCAATCTCTCAATGCAGGTTGCCGCAGCCAGACCCCTTTACGTGAGGAGGGACGAAGTGCCGCCGGAACTCCTGGAGAAAGAGCGCGAAATCTATAAAGCTCAGGCACTCGAGTCCGGCAAACCGGAAAAGGTGGTGGACAAGATCGTTGATGGCAAGATCGGCAAATTTCTCCAGCAGATCTGTCTTGAGGAACAGGAATTTATCAAGGAAAGCGGGACGATAGTCCTGGACCTTGTTAAAGGTGTTGCCGCTAAACTCGGCGAGAACGTTCATATTGGACGTTTTGCTCGATTTGAGGTGGGTGAGGGGAAGGAAGAAAGTGATAGTTGCTAAGTACTAAAGGACTAAGTGTTAAGGAAAAAACCTTAGCACCTGGTACCTAGAACTTAGAACTTTTTAAAAATGAGCAAACCCGGCCCTAAATACAAGCGCATCGTACTGAAAATAAGCGGCGAGGCCCTGCTGGGTGGCGAGGCATTCGGCCTTGATTTTTCTGAGGTGAAAAAAATCGCGGACGAGGTGGCAGAGGTCCGTAAAATGGGAATAGAAGTCGCCCTTGTCATCGGTGGAGGGAATATTTTCAGGGGTGCCATGGACAGCGGTTCTTCAGTT
Organism: Pseudomonadota bacterium; assembly: GCA_003228585.1. Classification (GTDB taxonomy): domain Bacteria; phylum BMS3Abin14; class BMS3Abin14; order BMS3Abin14; family BMS3Abin14; genus SZUA-204. Next base: position 23,632 of record QIEJ01000125.1, on the reverse strand, counting down.
GAGCGTGCCACCGGCGACTACATGGGCATGATCGGCACAGTGATTAACGCCCTTGCCTTTCAGAGTGCTCTCGAGATGCAGGGTGTCCCGACCAGGGTCCAGTCTGCCATCGGGATGAGCCAGATCGCCGAGCCCTATATCCGCCGCAAGGCAATCAGGCATCTTGAAAAGGATCGGGTGGTGATCTTCGCCGCCGGCACGGGCAATCCCTTCTTTACCACCGATACGGCCGCCGCTCTTCGCGCAATGGAGATCGGAGCCGATATTCTCATGAAGGCGACCAAGGTTGATGGTGTCTACTCCGAAGATCCCATGGTCAACCCGGACGCACAAAGATACGAGACCTTGACCTATCAGGAGGTCCTGGAAAAAAGATTGGGTGTGATGGACGCGACGGCCATTGCCCTGTGCATGGACAACGGCATGTCGATCATGGTATTCAACCTGCAAAAGCGCGGGAACATGCTAAAAGCCGTACAAGGTGAACCGGTTGGAACAACAGTTGTCGGGGAGGAAACGTGATGGTCAAGGAACTCTATCGCGACATGGAAAAGAAGATGGAAAAGTCCCTGGATTCCCTTGGCAGAGAGTTGTCCTCTATCCGCACCGGGAGAGCTTCCCTCTCTATTCTGGACTCCGTTACCGTTGAATATTACGACTCCCAGACTCCACTCAACCAGGTGGCTACTCTATCTGTCCCCGAGAGCCGGCTTATTGTTATCCAGCCTTGGGATCCATCTGTGATCAAAGAGATTGAGAAGGCCATTATGCGTTCTGACCTCGGTTTGACCCCTTCCAACGACGGCAAAGTGATTCGAATTCCCATACCTCCCCTTACAGAAGAACGCCGGATCCAGTTGGTCAAAGTAGTAAAACGCAATGGCGAAGACTGTAAAGTGGCAATCCGTAACATTCGCAGAGATGCTATTTCCGAGGCTAAGGATTTTGAAAAGGAAAAGGTCATCTCTGAAGACGACCTCCGCCGAGCCCAGGATGAGATCCAGAAGATAACGGACAGGTTCATTGAGAAGGTGGACGGCGTGGTCCAGAACAAGGAAAAGGAGATCCTGGAGATCTAGGCTCCAGCCGTTTCCTTAATCCCCCGGTTAAATAGGTCTTACCAGTGGTAAACAGAGAGATACCCCGCCATATTGCTATCATCATGGATGGTAACGGGAGATGGGCTGAGGCCCGGGGACTTCCCCGCATAGCAGGACATCGGGCGGGAGTTCGTGCCGTCAGAGCCGTGGTGGAAGAGTGCGCCCGGGCCCAGGTTCAGTACCTTACCCTTTTTGCCTTTTCCCTGGAGAACTGGAGGAGACCCGAGGATGAAGTCGGGGCTCTCATGGCGCTTCTTGATCAGTATCTGAAGAGGGAGTTGAGCACGTTGATGGAGAATAACGTCCGCCTGCTCACAATCGGAAGAACTGAGGACCTGCCCGACCACGTCAGAAAAACCCTGGACAGTGTCATGCGGAGTTCGTCCAGAAACAACGGCATGAACCTCATTCTTGCCCTGAGTTACAGTGGCAGGCAGGATATTCTTGATGCGGTGAAGAGTTACGTCCACGAGGCTGTCAGAACCGGCAGGGGCCCCGATACTCTGGACGGGGAAGAGTTCAGCACCCATCTTGCCACCGCCGGGATTCCGGATCCCGACCTGCTGATCAGAACCAGTGGAGAGATGAGGATCAGCAATTTTTTCCTCTGGCAAATGGCCTATACCGAGTTGATTGTGACAGACAAACTATGGCCGGATTTTAACGAGGAGGATCTTTCTGCCGCCCTGGAGGAATTCAGAACCAGGGAGCGAAGGTTCGGAATGACTTCCATTCAGATAAAAACGGGCGAAAAGGGATGAAAAGAATCCTGTCGGCCCTGATCCTTGGTGCCATTGTTCTTTACGTGGTTATGGCCGCACCGAGGGTGGTCGGAGTCATATTCGTTGGGGCGATAATGTTACTGGCGGTACAGGAAATGGGCGGGATCGTATCCGCGTCCGGCGAGTCGGTTTCGCTGCCGGCAACAATGGCAGGTACAGGTTTTATCCTGATAGGCACCTGGTTGAAGGGGGAAACCGGTCTGGCGTCCGGGTTGGTTCTGGCAGTTCTGACGGTGACGGTGGTTCGGCTGCGCACCGGGGGGATAAAGGGTGCCGTTAGAGAGATTGCCGCCGGGATTTTCATTCTCATCGTACCAGCCTGGCTTCTTGCGCATGCCATTCTTTTCCTTGACGTGACCTGGGGCAGATCGGCCCTTCTGTTTCTGCTTCTTGTCGTCTGGGTCTGTGACAGTGCGGCCTTTTACGTGGGCAGCGCAATAGGCCGCCGAAAGCTGGCTCCAGAGATAAGCCCAAACAAGACTGTTGAAGGCTTTATTGCTGGTATGATTTCCTCGCTGCCGGTGGCAGCTCTGTTCTGGCTCCTGTCGCCGGCAGGGTGGAGTCTCGGGTTTACCGTTGCGGCAGGATTTGCTATCGCACTTGTCGGACAGATAGGAGACCTTGCCGAATCGATCCTGAAAAGGGACGCTGGCGTCAAAGACTCGGGCACTCTGATCCCCGGACATGGAGGGATACTCGACAGGACAGACTCACTCCTGTTAACCATACCGTTTCTCTATTACATGACACAATGGCTGGCTAATATTCTGAAATGAGCACGGTTAAACGGATCTCCCTTATCGGTTCCACAGGATCCATTGGACAGAACACACTGGACGTTGTACAACGCCGTCCCAACGACCTGAAGATCGTCGCCCTTGCCTCACGTTCAGATCACGTGAAGATCATTGAACAGGCTGAAAAGTTTCAACCCAGGCTCGTGGTGCTCTTCGATGAATCGGCTGCGGAGCGGGCCAGGGAAAGACTGGAGGGGACCGGGATAAAAGTGCTTTCGGGGATCGAGGGGATTCTTGAGGCCGCTACTCTGAAGGAGGCCGATATTGTGGTTTCCTCCGTGGTAGGGGCTGCCGGTATTCTGCCCACCTTTGCCGCGGTAGAGGCCGGCAAGGTGGTTGCTTTGGCCAACAAGGAGGCACTTGTCGCTGCAGGTGCTGTGATTTCAAATGAGGCCCAAAGAACGGGAGCCCGTCTCATACCTGTTGATAGCGAACATTCAGCCGTATTCCAGGTGCTGCTGGGACAGGATCTGAAGGGCATAAGAAAGCTGATACTGACGGCCTCGGGGGGGCCTTTTTTCGGTAAAGGTTCGAGTATTCCGGACGATGTCACCCCGGAAATGGCTCTGAATCACCCTCGGTGGAATATGGGCCCCAAAGTGACGGTGGATTCCGCCACGATGATGAATAAGGGGCTGGAGGTGATCGAGGCCCACTGGCTATTTGGGCTGGAACATGGATCCATCGAGGTTCTGATCCATCCTCAGAGTATTGTCCACAGCATGGTTGAATTTGTGGACGGCTCAACTCTGGCCCAGATGGGCATAGCCGACATGCGTCTTCCCATTTCATTCGCTCTGGCCTATCCTGAGCGCATGCCGTTGCCCTTTGATTCTCTGGATCTTGCGGCTGAAAAGAAGCTGGAATTCTTCCACCCCGATGAAGACCTTTTCCCCTGTCTGGGCCTGGCCTATGATGCTCTCAGGCGCGGTTCGGGTGTGCCGGCAGCCATGAATGCGGCCAATGAAGTGGCCGTGGAGGCTTTTCTCGGTGGTGTATTGCCATTTAAAAAGATACCATACGTGATTAAGGCAGTTATGGACCAGACCACCGACGTTGAGGAGACCAACCTGACCCAGATCCTGAATTGTGATAAATGGGCGAGAGAGACAGCCGCTCAGATCATGTCAACCATGAAAGAGGAGAGATGACAACAACACTTTCATTCATAATTGTTCTTGGTGTTCTCGTATTCGTGCATGAGTTGGGCCATTTCCTTGTTGCCAAGGCCACAGGTGTAGGTGTTGACCGTTTTTCCATAGGTTTTCCGCCGAAAATGGTAGGTTTCAGGTACGGAGAGACGGAGTACTGTATTTCATGGATCCCGCTGGGAGGGTACGTCAAGCTGCATGGTGCGGATCCGGATGAGCCTGCTGACCCCGGCGATGTACGTATGTACAGTTCCCGCACGCCACGACAGAGAGCGGGAATAGTGGCAGCCGGTCCCATCATGAACCTGGCATTTTCCTTTATCCTGATGCCCATTGTGTTCATGATAGGCATGAACTTACCGGCTTTCTTCGAGTCCCCTGTTCAGGTTGCCTGGGTTGTTCCGGACAGTATCGCCGATGCGGCCGGTGTGGAAAATGGCGACCTCCTGATACAGTTGGGCAGCAGGGAAATTGCCAACTGGGAAGACCTGTTTGAGGCAGCGGCTCTTGCTTCCGGTGATGAAATCCCTCTGAAAATTAACCGAAACGGAGAGCATTTTTCGGTTGTCGTCCCGGTGGAAGAACTCAAGAGCGGCAATGGATTAGGTGTCCTGCCGCCTCTCGTGCCGGTGATAGGCTCCTTAACACCGGGATATCCGGCGGTCGAGGCCGGCCTGATGGAGGGTGACAGGATCCTTTCGGTCGGAGGGTTACCCGTTTCCCACTGGAATGAAATGGCACAGATCATCCACGGCAGCCCGGGAAAATCAGTTACCATTGAAGTTGACAGGGACGGCACACATCAGACGCTGACAGTTATACCGCGTTTGGACGAGAAGTCTGGACGTGGACTTGTCGGGATCTCGCCCAAAAATGAGACAATCTCCCGCCGTTATCCCGTCATTGAGTCCATATCCATAGGTTTTAAAAGGAATGTGGAGCTGCTTGGTCTCACCTTCAAGTTTTTATGGGATCTCCTGACCTTCAATACGTCCCTGAAGCTCCTGGGCGGCCCCATCATGATATTCCAGGTCACAGGTGAAGTCGCAAGGGCGGGGATTTCAGAATTCATCGCTTTCATGGCCTTCCTCAGCCTTCAGTTGGGTATCCTCAACCTTCTGCCCATCCCGGTGTTGGATGGCGGTCACCTTCTGTTTCTTGGACTGGAAGGGATAAAGGGCCGCCCCCTGGAGCCTCGTTCCAGGGAAATGGCCCAGCGAATCGGTTTTTTCCTGCTTCTCCTCCTGATCCTTGTTGTTTCCTACAATGATATCCTCAGAATATTGACCGGCAGGTGAAACCGTTCATGAGAGAGATCATCTCTTCCAGAAGGCCGACCCGCCCGGTTCGGGTGGGAGATGCGGTGGTCGGGAACGGTACACCGATCACGGTTCAGTCCATGACCAATACCCCCACCTCTGATCTGGAAAGAACCCTGGCACAGGTTCAGGCTCTCGCTCAGGCTGGTTGTGAGATTGTCCGTGTTTCGGTTCCTGATGAATCCTCCCTGAAGGGCTTTTCCAGGTTGCGCCAGAATGTTCGGCTTCCCCTTGTCGCAGATATTCATTTCGATCATCGTCTTGCTATCGGGGCTCTGAAGGCGGGAGCCGATGCAGTCAGGATCAATCCGGGAAACATTGGATCATCGAGCAAGGTTCGGGAGATCATCAGGGCAGCTGAGGACAGGGATGCTTCTTTAAGGATCGGAGTTAACGCCGGTTCCCTGGAAAAGGAAATTCTGAAGGCATACGGATATCCTGCACCCAAGGCGCTTGTGGAAAGTTGCCTGAAGTCGGTGGACCTGATCGAGGGTCTGGGGTTTTACAATTTCAAACTTTCGGTCAAGGCATCGAACCCCATGGATGCGGTGGAGGCCTATCGGTTGTTATCTGAGCTGGTTGATTATCCCCTGCACATCGGTGTAACGGAGGCCGGGACAGCTCTCAGTGGCACAGTCCGCACCTCTGCCGCCCTGGGTCTGCTCCTTGCCGAAGGGATCGGAGACACGCTCCGTGTTTCACTTTCAGGTGATCCTGTTCCGGAGGTCCACGCTGGTATCGAGTTGTTGCGATCCCTGGGGCTCAGGGGCGGCCCGTGGGTGGCGGCCTGTCCTACGTGTGCCCGGGCCGAAGTGGATGTAGCTTGTCTGGCTGCGGAAATGGAGAACAGAATCGTCGATATCAGAGCGCCTTTGAAGATCGCGGTAATGGGTTGCCCGGTTAATGGACCGGGTGAAGCCAGGGAAGCCGACGTGGGAATTGCCGGAGGCAAGGGAAAGGCGGTTCTGTTTGTGAGAGGGAAAGTAAAGGCGAAACTGGCTCCCGACGAGGCCCTGGATGCGCTTATGGAGGAGATCTGCCGCCTCAACGACGAATACGATGAGTAGACAGTAGTCAGCAGAAAACCAGTAACCACAGAGGACACAGAGAAAAAAGTTAGTAGGGTTTTTAAGGCTCACGAGAAGGGCGGCCACGCTGTCAGCGTGGCAGTTTCGGGTTTCGAGTTCCTGGTTCCGAGCAGCGATTTTCGAACGTGGCTAGAAACAAGAAACAAGAAACTGGATTATAAGAGCCCTTATTGTAGCCGTATAATCTAAGGAGTCTTAATGAGATATTCCAAATACTTCCTGCCTACATTACGTGAGATACCCGCTGACGCCGAGGTTATAAGCCACCAGCTCATGCTCAGAGCAGGGATGATCCGCAGGGTCGCGGCCGGCATCTACGACACTCTTCCCCTGGGTCTCAGAGTTGTCCGGAAGGTAGAGAACATCATCAGGGAGGAGATGGACAAGGCAGGGGGACAGGAGGTCTTTCTCCCAAGTATTCAACCTGCTGAGCTCTGGGAGGAGACCGGCCGCTGGGATTTTTACGGGAAAGAGCTGCTGAGAATGAAGGATCGCCACAACCGGGATTTCTGTTACGGCCCTACCCATGAAGAAGTTATCACGGATATGGTCAGGCGGGACGTCCGATCCTATCGCCAGCTTCCCCTCACCCTCTACCAGATCCAGACCAAATTCAGGGATGAGATACGACCCCGGTTCGGTCTCATGCGTGGTCGCGAATTTGTCATGAAGGATGCCTATTCCTTTGACAGGGATCAGGCGGGAGCTGAGGCCAGTTACCAGGCGATGCATGATGCCTACTCGGCCATTTTCTCCCGGTGCGGATTGAGTTTCAGGGCCGTCGAGGCTGACACAGGCAAGATTGGCGGCAGTCTTTCCCATGAATTCATGGTGCTTGCAGACACGGGGGAGGACCGGATCGTGAGCTGTGAGTCCTGTGATTATGCGGCCAACCTGGAGATGGCCGCCGTCGCTGCGTCGGATAAGATGGAGGACGGTGCCGAACCGGGGAAGAAGCCAGAGAGTGTTGGCACTCCCGGGAAGAAATCGGTAGAGGAAGTCGCTGAATTCCTCGGTGTCAAGCCGACGGATCTTGTAAAAACCATTATCCTGTCGGGCGAGGCCGGGGACGTTGCCGCCATGGTGAGAGGTGACCATGATGTAAACCCCGTCAAAGTCAGAAAATTGGTGGGTGATGATACTCTTGAACTGGCTGAACCGGAGGTGGTACAGAGAGTTACCGGTGCCCCTGTCGGTTTCGCCGGGCCCATGGGACTTGAGATCCCGATCTATGTTGATCACTCCGTTGTATCCATGACCGACTTTGTCACAGGGGCCAACGAGGCCGATACACACATGACGGGTGTCAACCATACGCTGTACGAAATAGCCGAAGCAGGGGATCTTCGTGAGGCCGCCAAGGGAGATCCGTGTCCGAAATGCGGCGCGCAATTGACCTTCCTGAGAGGAATTACGAAATACAGTCAATCCATGGGGGCTGCCTTCCTCGACGAGTCGGGTAAGGAAAAGACGATGGAGATGGGATGTTTCGGAATCGGGGTGGGCAGGACCGTTGCAGCTTCAATAGAGCAGAATCACGACGACAAGGGAATTATCTGGCCTGTTCCAATCGCTCCCTTCACTGTTTGCCTCCTTTCAATGAACCCTGATGATGGGGAAGTCGCCGGGACGGCGGATAAACTCTACAGGGCTCTTTCGGAAAGTGGTATTGAAGTTCTCTACGATGAACGTGATGAAAGGCCTGGCGTCAAGTTCAATGATGCGGACCTTACAGGGATACCTCTGAGGATTACTGTAGGAAAACGTGGGATTAAAGAGGGGAATGTGGAACTTCGGGTCAGGGCCACCGGGGAGGAGAGCAAAGTGCCGGTGGACGGTGTCCTCCGAGCGGTTGAGGACTTTCTGAATCGATCGTCATCGCGAGTCACCCAGTTTTTGATAAAAGGGTGACGTGGCGATCCCGACAAGCTGAGACTGCTTTGGTCGCCAATCACCTCGCAGTGACAAACCTGAAATCTGAACCCGATACTTCGCATCTTGCAATGATTATGCGGTTATGCTAATAAATAGCCGGTTATCGCTTCTCTATTGATGGGCAGGAGGCAGGTCCATCAGAACAGGTTGCGTCCGGGGAGCGCGATCTGGGTAATACGAGGTTGGCTTCGTTAAGAGCGGCAGGTCCCGCTCTTTTGTATTTTATGGGGTTAGTTGTCACCAATATGGATATCAAAGGGATCGTCAATCAGGTCGTACGGGTTCTTGGACCAATAGTCGACCAGCACGGCCTCGAGGTGGTTGAGGTGACTCTGAAAAGTGAGGGCGGGAGGTGGATCCTGCGGGTAACCATCGATTGTGAGACCGGTGTAAAGGTGGAACATTGCACGATGGTTAGCCGAGAGTTAAGCGTCCACCTGGATGTGGAGGATCTCATTCCTGTCAAATATAATCTCGAAGTCTCCTCACCGGGCCTTGACAGGCCTCTGAAAAACGAGAGGGATTTTGAACGTTTTACAGGCCGCCCTGTGATGATCAAGACGCATCGGTCGGTTTCCGGCCTCAGGAAGATCAAGGGAACACTGGAGGGCATCGATGCTGGAGTTGTCAAGGTGAGATTGGATACCGGTAATCTGCTGGATATATCCGTAGAGGACATGTCCATTGCAAGGCTGGATTATAAGTTTGGATCGGATTGAATCATAAAAGGGGTAAAAGCAAATGCAGGTCAATCAGGAATTACTAATGATCTTCGCCCAACTGGAGCGTGAAAAGGGGATCGACCAGAATGCTCTGGTGGAGGCCATTGAAACCGCTCTGGTAACCGCCGCCAGAAAGGTTTACGGCTCGGGAACCGAAATGTTTGCGAGACTTGATCGGCAGACCGGGCAGATCGAGATCTACCAGCGCAAGGAGGTGTCCATTCAGGTTAAGGAACCCTCCATGGAGATCTCCCTGCTGGAGGCAAGGCAACTTGATCCGGAGGTGATGCCTGGCGATGAGGTGGAGATTGAGATCGATGCCAACGAGTTTGGCAGGATCGCCGCTCAGACGGCCAAACAGGTCATCGTCCAGAAGCTTCGCGAGGCCGAGAGAGAGATGATCTACAATGCCTATTCCGACCGTGTGGGGGAAATAATCAACGGAATAGTCCACGGTTTCTCACGGGGGGCGATTATCGTCGATCTGGGGAAAACGGAAGCCGAGCTGCCGCCCAAAGAGCAGGTTCCAAGAGAGAGGTACAAGCAGGGTGACAGGATCAAGGCATACATCCTGGAGGTCAAACAGAACGCCAAGGGACCACAGGTGGTACTCTCTCGAACAAACCTTAATTTTCTCACAAGCCTTTTTGATCTTGAGGTACCTGAAGTTGCGGAAAAAATAGTGGAGATCAGAAGTGCGGCCCGTGAGCCGGGCGGACGCTCCAAGATCGCCGTGGTAAGTCACGATTCCAACGTGGATCCCGTTGGAGCCTGCGTTGGCGTGAAGGGCTCCCGGGTTCAGGCCGTTGTCAACGAACTGCGAGGAGAACGCATCGATATTATCCCATGGCTCGTCGACCCTGCACTCTTTGTCAGTAATGCCCTTAGTCCTGCCCAGGTGACCAGGGTGATCATCAATGAGGCAGATCAGTCGATGGAGGTAATCGTCGCCGACGAGGAGCTCTCCCTTGCTATTGGTAAAAATGGGCAGAATGTTCGTCTGGCTGCACGCCTGACCAACTGGAATATTACGATCAAGAGCGAATCTCAGGCTGAGGAGGAGAAGTTTGAGGAAAAAAGTGCCGGGGAGGGTGATGAGGACGATCTCTTCGCCGGCATCCCCGGTAAAGTTGTTCAGGCCCTGCAGGAAGCGGGATACCATACTGCCAGGGCTATCACTGAAGCATCAGACAGTGATCTTCTGAAGGTTTCGGGCCTGGGACCCAAAACCGTGGAAAAACTTCGTGACCGCATTGTTGAGCCGTCAAGGGATAAGGGAGAATGATCCATGTCCCCTCGGACGGAGCCGTTACGGACCTGCACAGGCTGCAAACAAAAACGCTTCAAGAGGGAACTTCTGCGTATTGTCGCTGATCCGGAAGGCAGGGTCATTGCTGATCTGAAGGGTAAACTCCCGGCCAGGGGGGCATATGTCTGCCCGGACCGCAGGTGTATCGAGAAGCTGGACAAAGGACAACTGATCCATGTCCTGAAAAGGGACAGTCTTCTGGACAACGGTGGATTCGAGCTTTCCACGGTTGTTGCAGCAGCTCTCAGGGAGAGGGTCAGGTCTCTCATAGGGATGGCACAGAAGGGCGGCAAGGTTGTGTCGGGAACCAACCTGGTGGAGGCCGCAATGCGGAGATCACCAAACCGCCGCTGGCTTGCCTTGATCGCCGAGGATGCTTCTGAGGCAATAGTGACCAAGCTTTCGGCCCGTATCACCGCTGGAGGGGTGCCACTGCGCCGTTTCATCACCAGAGAGGACCTTGGCATGGCCATCGGAAAGAGCCCGCGAAGCGTCCTGCTTGTTAAAGATGCAGGGCTTGCCCGGGCTGTTGAAGAAGCAATTAATCGCTACAAGGCGGTATGTGTAAGGGAGGTAAGTTAGTATGAGCAAGGTTCGGGTGGAGGAACTTGCCACTGAATTGGGCCTGGGTCCCGATGATCTGTTCTCACAGCTTAAAGCAATGGGCTTTGATGTCGTAAATGTGACGAGCAGTGTGGACCGGAGCCTCGTCGACATGGTCAGGGATATGTTAGTGGATCAGCCCGCCGAGAGGGAAGAAGGACCTCGAAGGATCGTTTCGGTCAGAAAGGGTGAAAGCAAACTCGAGGTAGAGGTGCGGATGGAGGAGGAACCCGAGCTTGAAGAGCTTGAAGAGGTAGAACAGATCTCTCCCCCATTGGAGACAGATGTGCCAGAGGTTGCCGGGGATGTCGTACAGGAAACGGATGAAAGCCCGGCTGAACCGGATACACATGTTGCGGCCGAACAGGAAACTGAGCAAGTTGAACCCGTCGAAGAGCCGAAGATATCGAAGCTTGGAAATTTACCTCTCACAGCCCTGGAGCTGGAGAAAGATCTGGGTGCCGTGGGTTCCGAGATACCAAAGGCCAAAGTCGTTGTTCAGGCACCCGTGAAGGGTGAGGAAATAGAACCGGTTTCTGAACCGGAACAGGTTGAGGATGCTCCGGAGAAGAAAATCAAAGGAAAAATGGAGATCGGTGAAGAGCAGAAAAAGAGTAAACGCACCGCCAGGAAGGCAAAGAAACCATCCGTCAAGGAACTACTTGAGGAAATAGAAGAAACCGATGATGAAGTGCCGGAAGGAGATGAGGCTGCGGAAGAACCGACACTAAAGGTTGTAGAGATCAAGCATGCCGCTACTGCTCAGCAGTTCCGTCGCCGGGAACCTCTGAAAAGAAGGCTCCGGAAACCGAAAAGGAAAGCCGAGGACATTCCCAGGGAAGTCGTCAAACCAGCGTTGAAGAAAATCAGGATCACATCAGGACTCACGGTTGGTGATCTCGCTGGAATGACCGGGACGAAAGCATCGGAGATCATAAAGATCCTGTTGCAGCTCGGGATCATGACGACAATAAACCAGACAGTTGATCCGGAAACAGCGTCGCTGGTCGTAAGCGAGCTCGGGTTTGAAGTGGAGATGAAAACCGACACCATTGACGATCTTCTTCAGGAAGAACCTGAGGAGGAGAAAAACCTCGTCTCTCGGCCTCCTATCATTACCGTTATGGGTCACGTGGATCACGGCAAGACATCACTTCTCGATGTGGTGAGAGAAACAGATGTTGTTTCCGGTGAGGCTGGAGGGATAACCCAGCATATCGGTGCGCACATGGTCCAGCACTCGAAAGGTCAGCTGGTTTTTCTCGACACACCAGGACACGAGGCGTTCACAGCCATGCGAGCCCGAGGTGCTCATGTTACGGACCTGGTGGTCCTTGTGGTGGCCGCAGATGATGGTGTCAAACCTCAGACAGTTGAGGCAATCGATCACGCCAAGGCTGCCGATGTCCCTCTGGTTGTAGCAATCAACAAGATCGACAAACCAGAGGCGGATCCGGACAAGGTTATCCGTGAGCTTTCCGAGCACGGCGTCGTTTCAGAGGAGTGGGGAGGGGATGTGCTCTTCGCGCAGGTTTCAGCCAAGCAGAAGACAGGCATTGAGGCTCTGCTGGACATGATCCTTCTGCAGGCGGAGGTGCTGGAGCTGAAAGCGGATCCGAACACCGCGGTCAGAGGGACGGTTATTGAGTCCAGGCTTGACCGCGGACGCGGCCCTGTGGCCACCATCCTTGTCCAGAGGGGCACATTGAGGACGGGAAGTCTTATCGGGGCCGGCACCTACATTGGACGAGTCCGCGCCATGACAGACGACCGGGGCAGAAAACTGGAGGAGGCCGGTCCATCAACTCCTGTTGAGGTGGTCGGACTTCAGGGGGTGCCACCGGCAGGGGAGCCATTTGCGGTATTCAGCGATGAGATGAAAGCCAAAAGAGTCGCTCAGATGCGTGAGGAAGAGACCCTGGCGGGCCGGGAAACCTATAAAAAGATTACCCTGGAGGACCTCTTCAATCAGATTCAGGAAGGTGAGGTCAAGGATCTTAATGTTGTTCTGAAGGCAGATGTTCAGGGCTCGGTGGAAGCGATCAAGGAAGCCCTGCTGAAGCAGTCAACGGATGCAGTCCGGGTTAAAGTCATCCACGAAGGCGCAGGAGGGATCAACGAAGGGGACGTCATGCTGGCCGTGGCCTCCAGCGCCATCATCCTGGGCTTTAACGTTCGCCCGGACAATAAGGCTCTGGAGGTGGCCCGTAAGGAAGGAGTCGATGTCCGTTTCTACAGTGTGATCTATGATGTTATCAAGGAGATACGAGACGCTCTCAAAGGGCTTCTATCCCCCGTCTACCATGAGGAAATACTGGGCAGGGCAGAGATCAGGCAGACTTTCGTGGTACCCAGGAAAGGAACAGTGGCGGGGTGTTATGTGACCGACGGATTGATCAGGCGAAACGCACAGGTCCGGGTCATCAGGGATGGAGTAGTCGTGCACGATGGCAAGATCGCTTCCCTCAAGCGATTCAAGGACGATGTTCGTGAGGTGGCTATGGAATTCGAGTGCGGCATCGGGCTGGAAAATTACAATGATGTAAAAGTTGATGATATCATTGAAAACTATGAGATAATCGCTGAGGAGGCGGAACTTTAACGGGCTTGGACACGGGCCGTCAAGGTTCAATCCGTGGTTATTGGCATTCTCAAGGTAACTCTGTACATTCCGGAGAGCAGATCCCTGAAGAGTAAAAGACGCGTTCTGCGCAGCGTTAAGGATCGCCTGAGAAACCATTTTAACGTCTCTGTCGCTGAAGTTGAACACCACGATCTCTGGCAGAAGACCACACTTGCCATAGCGCTCGTTTCGAGAGACAGGAACCATGCTGATCAATCCCTGCAGACCATCCTGAACAGGATCGAATCGTACCGGTTGGCGGAAGTGATCGGCGTGGAGAGGGAGCTCTTGTAGTGAAACTGGGTTAACAATGCGCAAACAACTCGATTACAAAAGAGCCGACCGTGTCGGAGAGCTTATCAAACACGAGATGTCCGAGATACTGTTGCGGGAGGCCAAAGACCCGAGGATAGAATCGGTAACGATAACCAGGGTACAGTTAACCGATGATCTGAGATCGGCGCGCATCTATTTCGGCGTTCTTGACCGGACAGCGCAGATCGATGAGGTAGAGGAAGGCCTGGAAAAAGCCAGTAGTTTCATTCACAGCCTTCTGGTTAAAAGGTTGAGGCTGAAATTCATACCCAGGATGACCTTTCACTTCGACCGGAACCTGGATTACAGCTTTCATATCTCCAGGATACTGGATGATCTGGATGTTGAGGAGGACTGATCTGAAGGCTGCCAGTAAAGGAAAAACAAAAGCCGGCAACAGGGATGTCCAGGGTGTTCTGGTTGTGGACAAGCAGGTGGGTTTCACTTCCCACGATGTCGTCCAAAAGGTCAGAAGGCTGTTCAAAACAAGGCAGGTTGGTCATGCGGGGACTTTGGATCCTGTAGCCTCAGGTGTTCTGGTTATCCTGGTCGGGACAGCAACCCGGATTGCTCAATATCTGCAGGAGGATGACAAGGAATACCATCTTACCATGGTGCTCGGCAAGTCGACAGACACCCAGGATATAACCGGCAGGACGGTTTTTGAATGTGATCCCCTCGGAATCAGCAGGAAGGATCTCGAGAAGGAAGTCAATAGATACAGAGGATCTTTTATGCAGACGCCTCCGGTCTATTCGGCGATCAAGTTGAAGGGACAGCCTCTTTACAAGCTTGCCAGAAAAGGGATAGAGGTCACTCCGGAGCCGAGGAGGGTAACAATATACAGTATTGATATCGACGGTTGGGATCCCCCCAGGGCTTCACTTAAAGTGGCCTGCTCCAAAGGTACCTACATGAGGACCCTATGCCACGATATCGGGGAAGGTCTCGGTGTCGGGGGTTGTATGGAATCGCTCGTCAGGATCAGGAGTGGGACATTTTCACTTGACGAGGCCGTTGACCTGGATGCCCTGCAGGATGACGTGTCGCCGGCTGAACAGTTGAGTGAGGCCGCCCATGGACTGTCCTTTCCTCGTTACGAGCCTGTTCCGGATGATCTGAAATACATCCTTCAGGGACGTACGGTCCCCTGGAGAGGCGAGAAAGTTGTCGGCCTGGTTTCAGTAGTACTCAACGGGAGGCTCCTCGGGATCGGTGAGGTCGAGGATATGAACGGTGAAAAAGTCCTCGTGCCGAAGAGAATTCTTGAGCCTGAGGGGAAAGAACTTTTCATATCTGCGGATAAGTGATAAAATCCGCGAGCCTATAGGAAGGAGGATACACCAATATGCCGCTTAGCAATGAAATGAAGCGGGAAATCATCGAGGAGAACAAGCTGCACGACGGTGACACCGGTTCGTCAGAGGTCCAGGTAGCGCTTCTGACCAGGCGGATCGAGGAGCTTACAGAGCATTTCAAAACCCACAAAAAAGATCATCATTCCCGTGTGGGTCTTCTCAAGCTGGTCGGACGGCGCAGACGATTGCTCAACTATCTTCAGGCAAACGAAGTGGAAAGATATCGGGAAATCGTCAAGAAGCTTGGCCTCCGCAGATAATTCCAGCGTCCCTGAACATTCTCATCAGGAGTTTAACCATGAAACATGAGATTCAACTTGAGTGGGGTGGTCGGACAATCACCCTTGAAACCGGTGCTATGGCCCGTCAGGCGAATGGCGCCATCCTGGCAAGGTATGCTGATACGGTGGTGCTGGCAACGGCGGTGGCTATGCCGGAACCCAGAGAGGGAGTAGATTTTCTGCCTCTAACCGTGAACTACCAGGAAAAAACATATGCTGCCGGTAAGATACCCGGCGGTTTTTTTAAAAGAGAGGGGAGGCCGACCGAGAAAGATACACTGACCAGCCGTCTCATCGACCGGTCCCTCAGGCCTCTGTTTCCGAAAGGTTTTTCCCATGAAACCCAGATCATAATAAACATTCTCTCCGTAGACCGGGAGAATGACCCGGATGTCCTTGCCCTTATTGCCACCTCGGCAGCATTGGCGGTTTCCGACATCCCGTTTTCTTATGTGGTTGGAGCAGTTCGAGTGGGAATGGTCGATGGTCAGTATATTCTCAATCCCACTTTCGTCCAATTGGAAGAGAGCAGTCTGGACGTTCTGGTGGCTGGAACCCGTGAGGCTGTTACGATGGTGGAGGGTGAGGCAAAGGAGGTTTCTGAGGATGAGATACTCGGCGCCCTTGAGTTTGCCCATCAGGAACTTGCCAAAGTCATCGATATTCAGGAGAAATTACGGGATCAGGACGGTAAAGAGAAATGGGATTTCCGACTGCCGGAGAGTGACGAGTCATTGACCGCTACCCTTGATGAATTCTGTCGGGCGGAAATGTTCGCCGCCCTCAGGATTCTTGACAAGAAGGAACGAAAAGAACGCTTGAAAGAGATCCGGGACCAGGCCATCGCCGAATACGGCGTGGAGCCTCAGGGCGGGTCCCTCGCCAAGGACATAGAGGAACTTCTTCGCGGGATGCAGAAAGACCTGATGCGTGCCAGGGTTCTCGAGGAGGGGGTTCGCATAGATGGACGCAGCCCCGATAAGGTACGTGCCATATCGAGCGAGGTTGGTCTGCTGCCGAGGGTCCACGGCTCAGCTCTCTTTACCAGGGGTGAAACGCAGGCCCTTGTGACGACCACACTTGGCACCAAGGATGACGAACAGATCATCGACGCCCTCGAGGCCGATTACCGCAGGAAATTCATGCTTCATTATAATTTCCCCCCATTCAGTACGGGAGAAGCCCGCTTTCTACGAGGTCCTGCCAGGAGAGAAATCGGCCATGGCAATCTTGCAGCGAGGAGCCTGGTCGGAGTGATCCCTGAAAAAGATGATTTCCCCTACACTATACGGGTCGTGAGCGAGGTTCTGGAATCCAACGGCTCTTCTTCCATGGCATCTGTCTGCGGAGCCAGCCTCGCTCTTATGGATGCGGGCGTTCCCATTTCCAAGGCGGTAGCTGGAATTGCAATGGGTCTTATCTTTACACCCGAAAAAGCTGTTGTGCTCTCGGATATTCTCGGGGCTGAGGACCATCTCGGTGACATGGATTTCAAGGTTGCCGGAACCCGTGAAGGAATCACGGCCTTCCAGATGGATATCAAGATCTCCGGAGTAAGCCGTGACCTGATGGCCAGAGCCCTTAACCAGGCTAAGGAAGGCAGACTGCACATTCTTGCGGAAATGGAAAAAACCCTGGATAAATCCCGGGGCAGTCTGTCACCGTACGCACCGAGACTTATCACCATCAAGATCAAACCGGACAAGATCAGGGAGATCATCGGTCCGGGTGGAAGGGTCATCCGCGGCATCACCGAGGAGACCGGGGCAAAAGTCGAGGTGTCAGATGATGGTACCGTTGTCATAGCTTCCATAGATGAAGAAGCTGCCAGGAGGGCTCTTGAGATGATTGAGATGATCGTCGAAGAGCCTGAAATCGGCAAGATCTACCGGGGCGCCGTTAAAAAGATCATGGATTTCGGCGCTTTTGTGGAGGTGACCCCGGGCACTGACGGTCTTGTTCACATTTCCCAGTTGGCCGATCACCGTGTAAACAAGGTGGATGATATTGTCAAAGTCGGTGACATCGTCAACATCAAGATCCTCGAGATAGACAGAGAAGGTAAAATTCGCTTAAGTATTAAGGAGGCCGAGAAGGAACTGAAGGAGAAGTCGGAAAAGGATTCCCCCGGTTCCTGATTCCCTCTACATGCCCACACGATCCACCGGTATCGTCAGAGAGGTATTGCCCAACGGGCTCAGGGTTCTTGTTGAACCCCTGAGCGGTTTCTCGTCCGTAAGCGTAGGTGTCTGGATTCTCAACGGATCCAGGGATGAACAACCCGCCAAGGCTGGCATAAGCCACCTCATTGAACATCTTTCCTTTAAAGGGACGCCGACCCGGGGCGCCAGGCAGATCGCCCTGGAAATAGACTCTCTGGGGGGGTCTCTTAACGCTTTCACCAGCAAGGAATACACGTCCTTCTATGCCAGGGTTCTTGGGAATTCCCTTCATGATGCCATGGACATCCTCGGGGATATTACCCTCAATCCCCTGTTTCATGAAAACGATCTGGAGAAAGAACGGGATGTGATCATCCAGGAGATATCCATGGTGGAGGATACTCCCGAAGATCTCGTTCACGATCTGCACAGCCGTGAATTCTGGTCCGGTCATGGCCTCGGATGGTCCATCCTTGGAACACAGCGTTCCGTCATGGAAATGACCACAGATGATATTCACCGCTTTCATCGGGACCGGTACAAGGCCGGATCAATGGTTCTCACGGCCGCTGGTGCAGTGGACCCCGACGAACTCCTGACCAGGCTCAAGGAAAGTTTTGGTCACCTGGGAAGAGGCACTTTCTCTCCGGTCAGACCTGTCCCGGATCCTACGCCTGGAATTAAGGTGCTTAATCGACCGCTGGAACAGGTTCATTTCTGTGTCGGGTTCGAGAGTATGCCTGTGAACGATGACAGGAGATACCAGCTTTACCTGCTCAACACCATCCTCGGAGGTGGTATGAGCTCAAGACTTTTCCAGAGAATCCGGGAGGAAAGGGGCCTGGCCTATTCGGTTTACAGCTATCACTCAGCCTATCAGGACACCGGACTGCTCACAGTGTACTGCGGCACCTCACCGGACAGCTTCCCAACGGCACTCGAGCTTGTCCATGAACAGATCAACCAGCTTGTCCAGGAATCTGTTCAGGCGGAGAATCTGATAACCGCAAAAAGACAAATTAAAGGTAACCTTCTGCTGGGCCTCGAAAGCACCGGTAACAGGATGAACCAGTTGGCCCGTAACGAGATCTATTTCGGAAGGCAGATCCAGCTGGATGAGATAGAGGAGGGTATCGAATCGGTCACAGCAGGCCAGATCCAGGATCTTGCCGGTGAAATTTTCAGTCCTGACGGCGGATCCACGACCGTGATAGGACCTGTGCAAGAAGATGACCTGGGAGAAAAATAAGCAAGCATGCGGCGTCTCGAGGTTCAATACAGGGTGCTCCCTCACGGTGAGGGATTGCTGCCCCCGGTTTACGCGACAGATCTTTCGGTAGGATTGGATGTTCGTGCAGCCGTAGAGGAGAATGTAATTATCCTTCCCCGGAACCGTTCCCTGTTGCCTACAGGTATGCAGATTGCCGTACCTCAGGGCTATGAAGCGCAGATAAGACCGCGCAGCGGACTTGCCCTGGAACACGGTGTCATGGTCGCCAACACACCAGGAACAATTGATCCAGACTATCGCGGCGAAGTTATGGTTATTCTGATGAACCTGGGTCCGGACCCTTTTACGGTGGTTCGCGGTATGAGGATCGCCCAGATGATCCTGGCACCCGTGAGCAGGGTGGAGCTATTACAGGTTGATGAACTCTCCGATACAGGACGGGGAAGCGGCGGTTTCGGGCATAGCGGAGTTTAGTGTTCAGATTCCAGATTTCAAATTCCAGATTCCAGGAACCATAAACCAGAAACTTGAAACTATGTCTATAGGTATAAGCGTCCTCGCAAGTGGCAGCAAGGGTAATTCCATTTACCTGGAGGGGCCAGATGGGGCCCTGCTTATAGATGCCGGCCTCAGTGCCAGGGAAACCGTCAAAAGAATCGAATTGGTGGGCGCTGATCCCCGGAGGGTGAGGGGGATTCTCGTCACCCACGAACATTCCGATCACCTGAGGGGCGTCAAGGTGGTGGCCAGGAGATTGAAGGTTCCTGTCTACGGCACCCCGGAAACGGTCAGCGCGGCAAGACTACCCGGGGATGTGCGGATCCATGAGATTAAGGCCGGTACACCCTTTGCTGCCGCGGGTTTTGAGATCATGCCCTTTTCCATCCCGCATGACGCCCTTGACCCTGTAGGATTCATAGCAGGTCTTGGCTCTGTCCGCGTTGGTGTGGCCACTGATCTGGGTCATGCGACAACTCTGGTCCGTGAGCGGTTGAAAGATTGCGGGGCCCTGGTCCTTGAATCTAACCATGATGAGAAAATGCTCATGGAGGGACCCTATCCCTGGTTTCTCAAACAAAGGGTAAAAGGCAGAAGCGGCCACCTGTCCAATGTTGCATCTGCTGAAATGCTTGCCCGGTTTTCGAACCCGGATCTTCAGTTTGTAATCCTTGCCCATCTGTCGGAGATTAACAATGTTCCGGACCTTGCCCTGGGAACTGCCAGGGAGGCTCTTGCCGGGTACGGGTCCGGGCTCGAGGCCGCCTCGGCAGCTGCTCCTACGAAGCTGGTTTATCTGGATCGGTAATTTTTTAAATCCAAAATCCAAAATCCAAGATCCAAAATGTGAAATTCAAAGGTTAAGGTTCAAGATTCAAGGGGAAATGACGACTGGGCAATGTATATAAAACCTGGCATTTATAACATGATGCTTGGGTCCAGAGTCATTGTATTGTATTCTGACCAGAGCCTCGATGTAGTAATACACAACATCAACAAAGCCGAGGGAGGAATTGCTGGTTTGAAGGCTCCTCAGAGTGCGTTAGATTCAAGGCAGCAGGCCTGAGGTAACCGGAGGCGTATATGGGACATACGTCGAGGATTGTCGAAGGCCGATAACGCAGAAGATGACGTGCTATGAGAGCCGCATAATTTAAACGGAAGGAGCCAAGAATGATACCCCGTTACTCCCGTCCCGAAATGACAGCAATCTGGGAGCCGGAAAACAGATACCGAATCTGGCTTGCGGTGGAAATCGCGGCCTGTGAGGCGTGGGCCCGCCTGGGAAGGATCCCGGAGAAAGCTCTTTCTCAGATCAGGAGCAAAGCCGGATTCGATATGGACCGTATCGAGGAGATCGAAGTGGAGGTGAAACACGATGTTATCGCCTTCCTCACATCGGTGGCAGAAAAGGTGGGTCCGGAATCAAGGTTTATTCACCTTGGCATGACCAGTTCGGATGTGCTCGACACGTCTCTTGCCGTCCAGATGGTTCAGGCGGCCGACCTTATCCTCGAGGATCTGAACAAGGCGCGAGAGGCCGTTCGCGTCAGGGCTTTTGAGCACCGGGATACTGTGATGATGGGCCGATCTCACGGTATACACGCAGAACCCATTACATTCGGACTGAAGATGGCAGTCTGGTACGAGGAACTCGGAAGGGCAGCTAAGCGGATAGAGCGTGCCAGAGAATCTGTTGCCGTTGGAAAGCTTTCAGGGGCAGTGGGAACGTATTCCGACATCCCTCCCGAGGTGGAGGAGTATGTCTGTCAAAAGCTGGGCCTCAGGCCGGCTGCCGTCTCCACGCAGATTGTCCAGAGGGACCGCCATGCGGAATACATGCTTGCTATCGCACTGACGGCATCATCCATTGAGAAGTTCGCTGTGGAGATACGACATCTCCAGCGAACGGAAGTTGGAGAGGCTGAGGAACCGTTCACCAGGGGGCAGAAGGGATCCTCAGCCATGCCCCACAAGAGGAACCCGATCCTTTCGGAGAACCTTTCAGGGCTTGCGAGGCTGGTCAGAGGATACGGGCTTTCCGCCATGGAGAATGTACCTCTGTGGCACGAGAGGGACATCAGCCATTCCTCGGTGGAGCGGGTGATTCTCCCCGACGCCACCATCCTCATGGATTTCATGCTTCATCGCTTCACTGGTCTCATAAAGGGACTGGTTGTCAATCCTGAACGGATGAGGGAGAACATGGAGATCACGGGAGGAACAACCTTTTCCCAAAGGCTCCTTCTGGTCCTGGTGGATTCAGGTATGAGCAGGGAGGATGCGTACCGGGTCGTTCAGAAGAACGCCATGGAATCGGTTTCTTCAGGAGGACTTTTCGCAGATATGGTCAGGGAGGATCCTGAAATTCAAAGCCGTCTCAGCGATGATCAGATCACCGGGGTCTTTGACCCCGAGAGCCATCTGAAAAATGCCGGCCTTGTTTTTAACCGGGTTTTCGGCGGGGAGAAATGAGATGGCTGTACGGGTTGAGGTCGGATTCAGGGAGGGCGTCGGCGACCCAAAGGGTGAAAGGTTGGCCCGGGAAGCAAGAGAGATCATCGGTGTCTCCGTGCGTTCGGTCCAGACGGTTCTCGTTTACACACTGGATATGGACCTTTCCCCGGAACTCCTGGAGGAAGTCGCAGCCGGACCCTTTACCGACCCGGTCATCCAGGAATATGCCATCGGTACTCCTCTCCGAAAAGAATTCGACGTACTTATCGAGGTCGGCTTCAAGCCTGGTGTCACCGATAATGTAGGAAGGTCGGCCGGGGAAGCGGTATCCCAGATCCTGGCAAGACCCCTGCTGGAAGAGGAAGCGGTCTATACCTCCACCCAGTACCTTGTCAAAGGCGATCTCACCCTGGAAGACGCCGAGCAGATCGTTAAAAAGGTTCTTGCCAACGATCTTATCCACAGGTGGAAAATTGTTCTCCCTTCGCAGGTTGATCCGGGCAAAGGGCTGGATCCCGATGTTCCGAAGGTCAGCCTTGCCGGTGGTGGGAATGTAGCCGAGGTCGATCTTGAGGTGGATGACTCAGAACTTGTGAGAATCAGCAGGGATGGGCTTCTGGCTCTGTCTCTGGAGGAAATGAAAGCCATCCAGGAATATTTCTCCAGGACGGATGTCCAGGACAGAAGAAGGGAGGTCGGGATCTGTGCGAAGAGTACCGATGTGGAGATAGAAGCTCTGGCCCAGACCTGGTCCGAACACTGCAAGCATAAGATATTCAATGCCCTGATCCACTACAACGACGGCTCAGACGAAGTCAGGATCATAGATTCGCTGATGAAGACCTGCATCGTCGGGGCCACTGAAAGGATCAGGGAGGAAGCCGGCGAGAAGGACATCTGTCTTTCGGTGTTCAAGGACAATGCCGGTGTGATTCGGTTCAACGATGACTACAACCTTGTCTTCAAGGTGGAGACACACAATTCCCCGTCCGCTCTCGATCCTTACGGGGCCCTCACCGGGATAGTCGGTGTCAACCGGGATCCGTTTGGAACGGGAATCGGGGCCAACCTTCTGTTCAATGTCGATGTTTTCTGTTTTGCCTCACCTTTCTACAGTGATCCTTTGCCGCCCCGTATTCTTCATCCAAGAAGGATTTACGAGGGAGTAGTTGAAGGTGTGGAGCACGGAGGCAACAAGAGCGGAATTCCCACCGTGAACGGCGCTGTTGTTTTTGATGAAAGGTATCTTGGTAAACCTCTGGTCTATTGCGGCACCGGGGGGATAATGCCGCGTGAGATCCTGGGACACCCATCCCATGTCAAGGGTGCGAGAGTGGGGGACCGTATCGTCATGGTAGGAGGGCGCATCGGAAAGGACGGTATTCACGGAGCGACCTTCTCATCGGAGGAACTGCATGAGGGCTCGCCGGTTTCCGCTGTTCAGATCGGTGACCCCATTACCCAGAAGAGAATGACAGATTTCCTCATCATGGCAAGGGATGAGGGACTATACACCAGCATTACCGATAACGGTGCCGGAGGGCTTTCGTCCTCAGTTGGCGAGATGGCCGAGGATACGGGTGGGGCCACCCTGCATCTTGATCGGGCGCCTCTCAAATACCCCGGTCTCGATCCCTGGGAGATCCTGATCTCAGAGGCCCAGGAAAGGATGACTCTCTCGGTCCCTCCACGTAACCTGGCGGGATTTCTGGAGCTTTCAGAAAAAATGGGAGTGCAGTCTACGGATCTGGGGGAATTCACCAATTCCGGTTACTTTCACATTCTCTACCATGACCAGACGGTTGGTTATCTGGACATGGAGTTTCTTCATGACGGGGTCCCTCAGATGGTCCTCGATGCCCGATGGGATCCACCTGAAACATATGAACCGTCCTGTGAAA